>SFGO01000006.1 GCA_004556545.1 Clostridiales bacterium | reverse complement strand
CCGACTAGCGCCAGAAATGGCTGAAAGCCATGAAGCGCGTAGCCAAGCACCAGCGAAGCGCAGGGCTTGGCCGCAGAAAAGGGAGGCCGAAGGCCGACTGGCTCCAGAAATGGCTGAAAGCCATGAAGCGCGTAGCCAAGCACCAGCGAAGCGCAGGGTTTGGCCGCAGAAAAGGGAGGCTGCAGGCCGACTAGCGCCAGAAATGGCTGAAAGCCATGAAACGCGTAGCCAAGCACCAGCGAAGCGCAGGGTTTGGCCGCAGACGTGCGGGGCGGGCCGCAAAGCACTGTTTGCGGGCAACGGAGGCCAACTTGGGGTTTTTCGACAGAATGACAAAAAGACTTCCATCGCTGCCGCAATTCATCCCCCAAAACCGCAAACCTCATGAAAAAATGCATTTTTGAACGCATCGACCTGAAAAAACGGCCTTGCTCCGCTTAAAATTCGGAGCAAGGCCGCGTCACTCAAAGAGATTCTGTGCCAGCCGCTTTTGGGGTTTATTCGCCGCCGCAGCCCCTTTTGCCATCAGGACTTTTGAAAAAGCGTTACCCTTCGTAATGCAATGCCTCAATGGGCTTGAGCTTGCTGGCTTTGTTCGCGGGATACAGGCCGAAGACCACGCCGATCAGGACGGAAAAGCCGATTGCCATCCACGCCACGTTCACCGGGATGGTCAGGGTCATGTCCAGAATCGGCCCCAGAAGCTGCACCAGTCCCACCGATAGCAGGAGGCCTAACAGGCCGCCCATCAGGCTGACCGCCAGCGCTTCGATGAGGAACTGCATCAGGATATTGCCCCGTGCCGCGCCGATGGCCTTGCGGATGCCGATCTCCCGGGTGCGCTCGCTGACGCTGACCAGCATGATGTTCATAATGCCGATGCCGCCCACCAGCAGGGAAATGCCCGCGATGCCGCCCACCAGCAGGGAAATGCCCGCGATGCCGCCCACCAGCAGGGAAATGCCCGCGATGCCGCCCAGCATCAGGGAAAGGGTGGCGGTGGTGTCGCTCAGGGTGGAGAGCATCTCCGTCTGATTGTATACGCTGTACTGGGTGCCGAAGGAACGGGTGTTGTAGTTCTCAAAGGCCTTTTCCAGATAGGCTTCCACCGCCGCCTGCGCCGCCGTTACCTGCTCGGAAGAGGCGGCGGAGACGTAGAAGCTGGAAATGCCCGTGAAGTTGGAGAGCCGCTGAGCCAGCGTATAGGGGATCAGGATCTGGTTGTCGTTGCTGCCGCTGGCGCTTTCCCCGTTGGTCGCCAGCACGCCGATCACGGTCATGGTGTAGCCGCTGAGGGTGAAGGTCTCGCCGACGGCATGGGTGGTGCCGTACATTTCGCTGGCGGCTTCCGCGCCGATGACGGCCACAAAACTGCGGTTGTCGATGTCCGGCTGGGTCAGAAAGCGCCCTTCGGCGACCGTCCAGTTGCGGATGTGCTCATACCCGGGCGCTGTGCCCTGCACCACGCCGTCGTCGTAGGTGTTGGAGCCGGCCTTGACCGTGCCGCTGGCGCTGGTCAGGGGCGCGATATAGGCGATGGCGTCGTTTTCCGCCAGCTCGTACAGCCCGTCGGCGGTCACGGGGTTCATTCGCCGGGCGTTGATGGTGGCGGAGATCAGATTGGTGCCCATGCCCTCGATGCTGGCGGTTACAGAGCTGTTGGCCCCCTGACCGATGGCAACCAGCACCACGATGGCCAGCACGCCGATCACCACGCCCAGAATGGTCAGGAAAGACCGCATCTTATTGCCTGCAATGGCCTTCAGGGCCATCTTAAACGACTGAAAGATCATCCGCGTCCGCCTCCTTCGGTTCGTAGAGCCGCCCGTCCTCGATGCGGATCATCCGCTGGCCGCAGCGGGCTACCTTGGGATCGTGGGTAATGAGGACGATGGTATTTCCGGCCTGATGCAGCTCGTCGAAAATCGTCAGAATTTCCCGGCCGGTCTTCTGATCCAGATTGCCGGTGGGTTCGTCCGCCAGAATCAGCGACGGATGAACGGCGATGGCCCGGGCAATGGCGCAGCGCTGCTGCTGACCGCCGGAAAGCTGGTTGGGCCGGTGCTTCATTCGCTCGCCCAGCCCGACCCGCTCCAGCGCGGCCACGGCGCGCTTTTTCCGCTCGGAGGCCCGCACTCCCTGATAGATCATGGGAAGCTCCACGTTTTCCAGCGCGCTCAGCCTGGGCAGCAGGTTGAAGCCCTGAAAGATAAAGCCGATCTGCTTGCTGCGCACCTCCGCCAGCTGCCGTTCCCGGTATTTGCGGATGGGCTTGCCGTTGAGCAGATAGCTGCCGCTGTCCGCCGTATCCAGACAGCCGATCAGGTTCATCAGCGTGCTCTTTCCGCTGCCGGAGGGGCCGATAATGGTGACGTATTCGCCCTTTTCCACCCGCAGGGAAATATGATCGAGGGCGTAAATCGTTTCGCCGCCCAGCGTATATTGCTTCACAATGTCCTGCATTTCAATCATGAAAAGGCCTCCTTACCGGTTGCCGCCGCGTCCGCCGCCGTTGCCGCCTCCGCCGGGCATGTCGCCGCCGCCCTGAGGCATGCTGCCTATATCGAAGCTCATGCCGCCGAAGTCAAAACCGCCGCTCTGGCTGTCCGTTCCGGAGGAAGAGGCTTCCCGGGTGATGAGCACCACATCGCCCTCGTTCAGGCCGCTGAGCACCTGCGCATAGTTTTCATCGGACAGGCCGGTTTCCACAGTGGTGCGCACGCCGGGCTCATCGGCGTAAGCGCTGTCGGACTGGAGCCAGACGTAGCTCTCGCCCCGGGAGGTGTTCAGGGCGGTCAGCGGCACCAGCAGCACGTCGTTCAGCTCTTCAATGCGGATGGTGGCGGTGCCGTTCATGCCGAATTTCAGGTTTTCATCCCCGTCGATGGTCAGGGTCACGTTATAGACCGTCACGCCGCCGTTGGGCGTGCCGATCTGGCTGACCTTGCTGACCACGGCGGCGTAGGTCTTATCCGTCAGCGCGTCCATGGCAATGTCGGCGTTTTGCCCCACCTGCACGTTGATGATGTCCAGCTCGTCCACGCTGACCACCATCTCCTTCTGGTCGCCCACGTACAGGGAAGCCAGCGTGCTGTGCGCTTCCGCTTCTGCGGCGGAGGGGCTGACGATGGAGGAAACGATGCCGTCCTCCGGGGCAGTGATCACGCCCGCCGCCAGCAGCGCCTTCATTTCGGACAGCTGATCCAGCTGGCTCTGCTGGGTGCTGAGCAGGGCCTCGTAGGTGCCGCTGAAGGGAACGTTGGTCAGATAGCAGACCCGGTTGTTCTGCCACTTTTTCGCGTCTACTTCCAGATAGACGGCCTGAATGTAGCCTTCTTCGCTGGCTGTGAGGCGGTAGGGCATATGGATATGGCACGTGGCGGTGCCCAGCTCCTCTTCTTTATAGAAGACGGTTACTTCGCCGCCTTCGGAACCGTAGGCGTCGGAGAAGGTGATGGTGGCCACGCCGTCCGCAATATCCGCCACGTTGCCGTCCGTATAGGCGCTGCCCGCCTTGACCTTCACCGTGGCGTTGACGGACAGCCCCTCGGGCGCGGCAATCTCAGCCGTCATCAGCCCGTCCAGCGACAAAAGCGCGATGCAGCCCTTCTCGGCCATCACATCCTGCAGGTACTGACCCTTCTCGATGTAGACTTCCTTCACCCGGCCGTCCATGGGCATTTTCACATAGGTGTCGGTGGAGTAGCTGTCGCTCAGGGTGGCCAGTTGGCTGACGGTGGAGTCCAGCTCTTCCTGCAGGGTGTCGATGGAGGTTTGCAGGGCCGCCGTATCGATGGACAGCAGCGCCTGACCGGCTGTGACGGTATCGCCCTCTTCCGCCAGCGCCTCGGTGACGGTCACACCGTAGTCCAGCGTCACGTTTTCCGTCTGACTGATGGACAGCGTGCCGGTACCGGTCACGGTCTTGCTCAAATTGCCTCTGGCAATGGTATAAGGCGTCACCAGCGCAGCCGAGCCGCTGTCCGCCGGTTTTGCGATATATTTTTGATAGGCCTGCCAGCCGAAATAGCCTGCCGCGCCCAAAATGCACAGCGTCAGTAGGATCGAGATCACCTTTTTCATGAAATGCCTCCCCAAAAAATGTTTGAAGCGCTCCGGCGGCAGGACCGTCCGGTGGGCTCGTAGTTCCAGCATACCGTGTTCACGTTGGAAAATTCTGACGGTTGTGTGAAAGTCGGGTGAAATCGAAACAGGGATTTTGAGAAACTCCAACGCATAAGAAAAAGCGGCGTTTTCATATCTTTTCATATCCTTGAGAAACGAAAAAGGGAGGCGGCCTGCATGAAAAAACAGCCCCATCCATGGAAAAGCGTTCTGGCCTGCGTGGGCGCGGTGATCGGCGCGGGCTTTGTTTCGGGCCGGGAGATCTACAGCTTTTTTACCCGCTACGGGGAAGCCTCCTGGGGGCTGATCCTGCTGTCGGCGGCGACGATGGTGTTCCTGTGCACGCTGTGCATGCGGCGGGCCCAGCAGGAACAGGCGGACTGCTGGTGCAGCCTGCAATGCTTTTCCGGCACGAAAATGGGCGCGCTGGCCCGTGGATGCGTCACGGCGCTGATGCTGGTGACGGGCGGCGCGATGGTTTCCGCCGCCGGACATCTGACGGAGCTGCTCTGGCCGTCCTCGTGGGCATATCCGGCGGGCGCAGTGGGCACACTGCTTTTGGCGTGGCTGCTGGGCTCCCGGGGCGTCGGCCCGCTGTCGGCGGTCAGCGGCTTTCTGACGGTGCTTCTGATCGGCGTGATGCTGGTGCTGATGCGTCAGCCCGGCGCGGGGGAAAGCGCCGTCCGGGTGCAGGACGCGCCGGGAAGCCTGCTGTGGGGGACCATTCGGGCGGTGGGCTACGGCAGCATGAACATGACCGTCGCTATCGGCGTGGCCTGCCGGGCGGAAAAAGGGGAAAGCGGGTGCCGCTGCTGCGACCGCCGGGCCCTTCTGACGGGGCTTGTGCTGACGGGGCTGCTGTTTGGCGCTAACGCGCTGTATCTGCGCTATCCGGGACTTCAGCAGGAGGCGTTCCCGATCGTCCGGCTCTTCCATCATTTCCGACGGCCTGGGTATGTGCTCTGCGTGGTACTTCTCTATCTGGCAGTGCTGACCACCCTGACGGCGGTGCTCTATGCGCTTCGCGGCGATATGGAGGGTCGGGGCATCAAGCAGGCGCTTTCCGCAGCGCTGACGCTGGGACTGCCGCTGGCGGTGTCCGTCGTGGGGTTTGCCGGTATCGTGGACGGCCTGTATACGCCGGTGGGCCTGTGCTGTCTGGGACTGGTGTTTCTGCCCATGCTTTTTTCCGGCCGGAAGCCGCGCCTGGCTTGACATTTGCGTGGGAATCGTTTACCATTGTCAGGCAATACAAACGATTGCGCGCGAAAGGAGAACGGATTTATGGCATACGAGATCCATCCATGGAAAGTGATCGAAACGGGCTTTGAGCCTGACAAAATGCGCCTTTCCGAAAGCCTGACCTCTATCGGAAACGGCTATATGGGCATGCGCGGAAACTTTGAAGAGGACTACAGTGGCGATACCCATCTGGGCACCTATATCGGCGGCGTGTGGTTCCCGGACAAGACCCGCGTGGGCTGGTGGAAGAACGGCTACCCCCAGTATTTCGGCAAGGTCATCAATGCGGTGCGTCTCAACGGCATCCATGTGGAGATCAACGGCAAGCCGCTGGATCTGGCCAAGGCGGACGTGCTGGACTTCCGCCGGGAGCTGGACATGCAGACGGGCCTTTTCTCCCGCTGCTTTACGCTGTGGACGCCCAACGGCAAGATCGAAGTCCGGGCGGAGCGCTTTGTTTCGCTGGCGCAGAAGGAACTGCTGGCGGTCAATTACTCCATCACGCCCGAATTTGAGGCCGACATCATCATGAAGCCCTATCTGGACGCTAACGTGCGCAATCTGGACAGCAACTATGACGAGACCTTCTGGGAAATGCTGCAGGAGGAGCAGACCGAGGATGCGCTGGCCCTTCTGACCAAAACCAAGGAAAATCCCTACGGCGCGCCCCGCTTCACCGTGGCCGCCGGTCTGAGCTGCTGGTCCGATCAGCTGGAGCTGAAGGAGCGCAAGCTGGACGAGGGCTATGTGGAGCTGACCTATGCGGGCAAGGCCGCCGCCGGAGAAACGGTCACGCTGGAAAAGTTCGCCCTGTGCTTCACCGACCGGGATCATGAGGAAAACCTGCTGGTGACCATGGCGGTTAAGGCGGCCAGCCGCGCCCGGGAAATGGGCTACGAAGACCTGAAAAAGGAACATGTGGACGCATGGAAGCAGCGCTGGGCCGCCTGCGACGTGACTATCGAGGGCGACGACGCGGCGCAGCAGGGCATCCGCTTCAATCTGTTCCAGCTTTTGAGCACCTACTCCGGCGAGGACGCGCGGCTGAACATCGGCCCCAAGGGCTTCACCGGCGAAAAGTACGGCGGCGCTACCTATTGGGACACCGAAGCCTACTGCCTGCCGGTCTACATGGCCGTGGCCGGGCAGGACGTGGCTCGTCAGCTGCTTCTGTACCGCTATTTGCAGCTGGACGGCGCGTATTTCAACGCCAAGCAGCAGGGCCTGAAGGGCGCGCTGTATCCCATGGTGACCTTCACCGGCATCGAGTGCCATAATGAGTGGGAGATCACTTTCGAGGAAATTCACCGCAACGGCGCTATCGCTCACGCCATCTTCGACTACGCCACCTATACCGGCGACGAGGAATATCCCGTGAAGGAAGGGCTGGACGTGCTGTGCGGCATCGCCCGGTTCTATACCGACCGCTGCCACTTCTCCAAGCGGAAGGGCAAGTACATGATTCACGGCGTGACCGGCCCCAACGAGTACGAGAACAACGTCAACAACAACTGGTACACCAACCGCATCGCCGCGTGGAGCATCGCCTACTTCCTGGAGCAGGCGGAGAAGGCCGGGGAAGCCCGCCGGGCGGAATTGAACATCACGCCCAACGAAATGGCGCACATGCAGGACGTAGTAGAAAGCATGTACTATCCCGAGGATGCGGAGCTGGGCATCTTCGTGCAGCACGATACCTTCCTTGATAAGGATTTGGAGCCTGCCTCCGCGCTGCCCGCCGAGGAGCGCCCCATCAACCAGCACTGGTCCTGGGATCATATCCTCCGCAGCTGCTACATCAAGCAGGCGGACGTGCTGCAGGGCCTTTACTTCCTCAATCACCTGTACGACATGGAGACCATCCGCCGCAACTTTGATTTCTACGAGCCCATGACCGTGCACGAGAGCAGCCTGTCGCCCTGCGTCCACAGCATTCTGGCGGCCCAGCTGGGCTACCGGGAAAAGGCCGTGGAAATGTACCAGCGCACCGCCCGTCTGGATCTGGACAACATCAACAACGATACCGTGGACGGCCTGCACATCACCAGCATGGCCGGAAGCTGGCTGTCGATGGCCCACGGCTTCGCGGGCATGCGCACGGTGAACGGCCTGAGCCTGAATCCCTTCCTGCCGGATTGCTGGAAGGGCTACGGCTTCCAGTTCCAGTACCGCGGCCGCGTGATCCGGCTGGACGTGAAGCCCGGCAAGGCGGTCGTCCGCCTGCTGGAAGGCCAGCCCGTGGAAATGACCCTCTGCGGCGAAAAGCTCCTGCTGGAAAAAGAAGCGGAACACGCCGTCTGATCCCTGAAAAATAGAACCTCAAACCGCCTCCCGCATAGGATGCTGTAAGGCATCATGGCAGGAGGCGGTTTTGATTGATGGGGAATTTCTTTATTGCCGGGGGCGACAGCCGCGCCCTCCGGCTGGCGCAAAGGCTGAAACGGGGCAGAGGACAGGTGCAGACGCTGGGACTTCTGGAAGGGGATGAACAGACGGTGCGGCCCGAGCAGGCGGACGCGATTCTGCTGCCCTATCCATGGTCGGTGCGCGGCGGATTGATTCCGACGCTGACAGGCTTGTCCGTTCACCCGGAAAACGTGTTGCGGGTCGTGTCTCCGGGGACGCTGGTGCTGGCGGGCGGCGGGCTGGAGGATACCCCGGCGATGAACGAAATACGCCGCCGGGAACTGCGACTTCGTCTGTACGGGGAAGCGCAGGGCTTTGCGGAAAGGAACGCGGCCATATCCGCCGAGGCGGCGGTTTTTTACGCCATGGGGGAGACGGAAGCCACGCTGGAAGGGCTGCCGGTGATGGTGCTGGGCTACGGCCTGTTCGGCCGGGAAACGGCCCGGCGGCTGAATGCGCTGGGCGCCCGGGTCACGGTGCTGGCCCGGCGGGAGGAAGCCCGCCAGCTGGCCCGTTCCGACGGCATGCGCGCCTGCCCGGTCGAGGCGTTTTCCGCGCTGGCGGGCGAAAGCAGGATGGTGCTGAATACGGTGCCTGCCCGCGTGCTGAGCCGGGAACGGCTGTCGGCGCTGCCCAAAGACTGCGTACTGCTGGAGCTGGCCAGCGCGCCCGGCGGCTTTGATCCGGAGGACGCGCGGAAGCTGGGACTCCGGCAGAGAAACCTGCCCGGTCTGCCGGGAAAATATGCGCCGGAAGCGGCGGCGGAAGCGCTGGAAAAGGCCTGCCGTCAGCTTTTCAGCCGGGAAATGGAGGAAAAAACGCTATGAAGAAGACCACCGTCGGGTTCGCCATGACCGGCTCCTTCTGCACCTTCGAGAAAAATTTGGCGCAGATGGAGGAACTGGTCAGGCGGGGCTATGAAGTTCTGCCGATTCTCTCCTATAACGCCGGAGAGCAGGACACCCGCTTTATGACCGCAGAACACCTGCGGGAGCGCATCGTATCCATCACAGGTCACGAGCCCATCGATACCCTGCAGGCGGCGGAACCGCTGGGGCCGAAGAAAATGACTGATCTGTATCTGATCTCGCCTGCTTCTGGCAATACGCTGGCAAAGCTGGTGAATGGAATCTATGACACGCCGGTGCTGCTGGGCGCCAAGAGCCACCTGCGCAACGAGCGGCCGCTGGTGCTGGCCGTTTCCACCAACGACGGGCTGGGGATCGCCGCGCAGAACATCGGGCGGCTGATGGCCTGGCGCAGCGTTTACTTCGTGCCCTTCCGGCAGGACGACCCGGTGAAAAAGCCCCGCTCCTTGGTGGCGGACTTTGCGCAGATCCCGAAAACGCTGGCTTCCGCCCTGTGCGGCGTTCAGCTGCAGCCCATGCTGGCACAGGAAATTCGTGTCAAAGGAGAAGAAATTTTGTAACAAACTTGCAACAGAATGCTTTTTAAGGTACAATAGTTTCGCAAACTTTTTCATGCCGATATAGAAAGGGGGAGGACGGAGGATGCGCAGAAGGCTTGCAGCACTTTTGACGGTTCTTTTGCTGGTTTCCGGAGTGGCCTTTAGCAAGGCGGAAACCGCAAAGGTTGAGGATGTTTCCGCAACGATGGGTGAAAATACCGTCTGTTATCCTCAGCTCTCCGGCCTCCCCAGTTCATCGGTACAAAAGAAGATCAACGACGATGTGGTGCTGTCGGGCGGCATTGCATCCCTTTTGGTAAAGCTGGCCTCCGGCGGCAGCCTGCAGGCCGGGCATGAGAGCTTTTTGAATGAAGCGATTTTTTCCACCCTGCTGACCGTTGAATCCAAACAGCCCGGAAGCCGCCGGGAGCAGAGCGAAACGGCGCTGACCTATGCCCTTTCCGACGGCGAAAGGCTGACGCTGAACCGGCTGTTTTCGGATCCGGCGGAGGCCGTGGGACGGATGGAAGCGCTGGCCGAAGAATCCCTGAGCCGGGAAATGACCGAGTATATGGACAACCGGGCCGTTGCCCCTCTGCCGACGGATGCTTTCACCATGGACGAGTGGGGCGTTACCTTTCACTATCCCGCCGATCAGCTGTCCTTTGCCAGCGGCGCGGCGGGGGCGGTGCAGTTCTTTTACGAGGAGCTGGACGGCCTCTGGCTCCCGGACGAAGACGGCATTCCCGCTCAAATGGGCCTGCTTGCCGCCGAAAGGAGCGCAGGCGAGCAAAAGACGGCCATCGCAGAAGCAGTGACGGCAGGAAAACTGCCCATGCTGCCGTTAACGCTGGGGCAGTCCATGACGGAGATCGTGGAGCAGTACCGGCTGGTGCGCACCCCGGACGCCTTCCCCGGCGGACGGTATTTTCTGATGGAAGCGCCGCTGTTTCGGGATATTTATCTCATTTCCGACGATATGCAGGCGGGTTATGACCATTCCGTGCTTCGGGGCGTTCAGCTTCGCCGGGGCTCTCTGTACGGCCTGAAGGTGGGGACGAGCCTTCGGACGGAATGGCAGGCCTCGCTGGGCCAGCCCGCGGAGATCATCACCCTGACGGAAAGTATGGCTTACGACTACCAGCTTGCCGCCGGAGACTGCGACGTGTACCGCTTCGGCGAGCATGAGCTGCGCCTGTACGCGGACGAGAACGGCGTTCTGATCTGCATTCAACTGTGCTGAGCTTGGAGGAACCATAAATTCATGGCCAATCAAAACGGAAAACAAAAAGCTTATGAGCCGGGCACACTGGCTCTTTTTGCCGGGCTCGGCATTTTGATGAGCATCCTCGGCGTGGTCAGCCTGCTGGCGGTGGTAGGCGGCGTTCAGGGGATGGCCTTTGAGAAAATCAAACAGGTGATGCAGGGACTGGGCGGAAGCCTGTGCATCGGCTTGAGCGTGCTGCTGATCTGGGGCGGCGCGCTGTGTATGTTTACCGCCGGAAAAAACGTGCCCAAGCGCAGCTATTTCGCCATGCTGGTATTGTTCCTCTGCGTATTGGGTATTTTCAACCTGCTCAGCTCCGTAGGCGCCCAAAACCTGATGGATTACGGCGTTCAGTACAATCAGACCCAGTACGATCCGCCCCTGAGTCAAGCGGATGGGTACTGGAACCTGATCCGCTTCGGCTACCGCATTTCTTCGGGAAGCGGCGTGTTCGGCGGCGCGCTGGGCATGCTGCTGGCGTGGCCTGCGTGGATGTTTCTGGGCAAGGCTTTCGGCGTGACGGTGCTGGGCGTGGTCTGCATCGCCTGCGTGCTTCTGATGACGCATTTTGACTTCCTGCAGATGGTGGAAACCATCAAGGAGAAAAACAGCGAGCGGAAAAAGACCCGGGAAGCCCAACTGGCCCAGCAGCAGTACGAGCAGCAGCAGTGGCAGGCCCAGCAGCAGGCCGCTGAAGAGCAGAACAGCCTGAACTACCCGGCCTTTCTTCGGCGGCGCAAGCCCCAGAAGGCGGAGCGGCTGGACGATCAGCCCCCGGAGCAGCAGCCTCAGGCAGCGTACCAGCAGCCGCAGATGGCGGCCCCGCAGGCCGTGCCTCCCGGCTATACGCTGATGTACGCCCCGAACGGCCAGCCCTATTACGCGCCGGTGAATCCTCAGCCGTGGCAGCAGGCGCAGCAGCCGCAGCCCCAGCAGCCGGAAATGTACAATGAAATCGTTATGCCCGCCGACGCGGAACCCCTCTGGCGCAAGGGCCGGAAAAAGGACAAAACGCCGCAAAACCGTTCGCCTTTCAGCGGGCCGCCGTCCTATCCGTCCGCCCAGCCCGCTGTGGTACAGCCGGAGCCTGTTCAGGAGCCGGAAGGGGACGCGATCATTCTGTCCGCCTCCAAGCGCCGAGCGCTGGAACGGCTGGAACAGATCCGCAAACGCAAGGCGGAGATCGACGCGGAACTGGCCGGAAATGAAGCGGCCAGGCAAAGCCGGGAAACGCCGCCGTGGGAGGAGAACCCCGCGCCTTTCATGGAAACGAACGAAACGAGCGCAACGAACGAAACGAGCGCCGCGCCCGCGCGGCAGGAGGAACCGGCGGCAGCCGAGCGCGCACCGCAGACGTTCGCCCCTGCGGCCACTTTCGCCCCGGCAAATGCGCCGCAGAGCTTCGCCCCTGCGGCTGCCGCAGCCGCTGCGCCTGTGCCGCCGCCGTCTCCCGCGCCGGAGCCGGTGGACCGGGACGCGGCGTATAAGCGCCCGACTCCCATCGCCCAGCAGACCGGCCCCGTGACCCGCAGCGCCCCCATGATGGAGGTGCATGACGAGCCCCGGCGGCAGCCCCCTTATGTGTATCCCTCCATCGAGCTTCTGAATCTGCAGCAGCGGGAAATCAAGGATACCCGCGCTCAGGATACCGAGAACGCCGGGCGGCTGGAAAAAACGCTGGAGAGCTTCAATATTCCCGCCAAGGTGCAGCGGGTCACTCACGGCCCGGCTGTGACCCGGTTTGAACTGGGACTTCTGTCCAGCGGCGTAAACGTGAAGCGCATCATGAGCATTGCGGATAATATCGCGCTGGATCTGGCGGCCAACGGCGGCGTGCGCATCGAAATTCCCATTCCCGGTACCAATCTGTTCGGTATTGAGGTGCCCAACCGGGAAATTCAGTCCGTTTCGCTGGCCGAGGTGCTTCTGAGCCCGGAAATGAAGAACGCCAAATCGCCCCTGACCGTGGCGCTGGGCCGGGACATCGCGGGCAAACCGGTCTTGTGCGACCTCGCCAAGATGCCCCACCTGCTGATTGCCGGTCAGACCGGCAGCGGCAAGTCCGTCTGCATCAACGCCATCATCAACAGCCTGCTGTACCGCACCAGCCCCGAAGACGTGCGCATGATCATGATCGACCCCAAGGTAGTGGAGCTGCAGTGCTATAACGTGATTCCGCACCTGCTGATCCCCGTGGTGAGCGATCCGCATAAGGCGGCGGGCGCGCTGAGCTGGGCCGTGGCTGAAATGCTGGAACGCTACCACAAAATGCAGACGAAGAACGTGCGCGAAATTTCCGCCTACAACGCCAAGCTGGAACCCGGCGAGGAAAAGCTGCCCCGCATCGTCATCATCATCGACGAATTGGCCGACCTGATGCTGGCCTGCAAGAAGGATGTGGAGGAAAGCATCATCCGTCTGGCCCAGCTGGCCCGCGCGGCGGGCATCCACATGGTGGTGGCCACCCAGCGCCCCACGGTGGACGTCATTACCGGCCTGATCAAGGCCAACATTCCCTCCCGCGTTGCCTTCGCCGTGTCTTCCAGCATCGACAGCCGCACCATTCTGGATCAGAACGGCGCGGAGAAGCTGCTGGGCAAGGGCGATATGTTCTATTTCCCCACGGGAGCCAGCGCCCCCCTGCGGGTGCAGGGCTGCTTCCTCAGCGACGCGGAGACTGAGCGGGTGGTCGGGTTCATCGGCGAGCATTCCCGGGTGGAATTTGACCAGAACGTGCTGGAAACCGTGGAAAACACCGAGGACACCGCCAATCCGCTGGATGAGGGCGGCGACGATGATTCCGGCGTGGACGACCGGCTGGCTGAAGCCATCGAAATGGTCATCGCCGACGGACAGGCCTCCATCAGCATGCTGCAGCGCCGCATGAAGATTGGCTACGCCCGGGCGGGCCGCCTGATCGACGACATGGCCAACCGCGGCATCGTCAGCAAGTCCGTGGGCAGCAAGCCCCGGGAGGTGCTCATCACCCGGGAGGAATTTGAAAAGATCAAGGAAACGCTGCATTAAGCGGCGGCTTCCCCACAGGGGCAGAGGGCTTCGGCTCGCTGTCCCTGTTTTGCTGCCAATTCAAAAAAGTTCTCAAGCAGTTAAACAAAACTAACCAAAAAGAAACGGCAAAATTCTTGCATCCGCCCGGCGGGCATGGTATGATAACTTCGTATGCAATGAAGGAGGAATACCATGCCCGTTTTCATTGACGATCTTCTCAGCCTGGTGGAAAAACCGGCCCGGTATACCGGCGGCGAGATGAACGCCACCACCAAATCCTTTGACGATGCGGACGTTACCTTTGCGTTCTGTTTTCCCGATACCTATGAGGTCGCCATGAGCCATCTGGGCATGAAAATCCTCTATGGCATTCTGAACGACCTGCCTTACGCGCTGTGCGAGCGGGTCTGCATGCCGTGGACGGATATGCGCCGGGAACTGAAGGCTGCGGGACGGCCGCTGTTTTCGCTGGAAAGCTGCCACGCCCTGAATGAATTTGATATCGTAGGCTTTACCCTGCAATATGAAATGAGCTATACCAACATTCTGGATATGCTGGATATGGGCGGCATCCCCGTCCGCGCCTGCGACCGGAAGGAAAGCGATCCCTTCGTGGTGGCGGGCGGCCCCTGCGCCTTCAATCCCGAACCCCTGTGGGAGTTTTTCGACTGTTTCATGATCGGCGACGGCGAGGACTCCATTGTGGAAGTGACCGACACCATCATGAACTGCCGCAAGGAGGGCGTTTCCCGGCAGGAGTGCCTGCGCCGTCTGGCCCGGCTGGAAAGCGTGTACGTGCCCTCCCTGTATCGGGACGAGTACAACCCGGACGGTACGCTGAAGAGCCTCAAGCCCATCGACGACGCTGCTCCGGCAGTGGTTCACAAGCGGGTCTTCCGCAACATGGACGAGGCCTATGTGCCCACTCATCCGCCGGTGCCCTATATGCAGGTGGTCTTTGACCGTATCATGCTGGAGATCATGCGGGGCTGCACCCGGGGCTGCCGCTTCTGTCAGGCGGGCATGCTGTACCGTCCCGTTCGGGAGCGCAGCGTGGAAAAGCTGGTGGAGGTCGCCAAGGCCAGTGTGGAAAATACCGGCTACGAAGAAATTTCCCTCAGCTCCCTTTCCAGCAGCGACTATTCCCATATCAACGAGCTGGCTACCCGGCTGACGGACGAGCTGTGCGACCAGCGGGTCAGCCTGTCCCTGCCCAGCCTGCGGGTGGATAAGTTCGTGCAGGACACCCTGTCCCAGACCCAGCGGGTGAAAAAAAGCAGCCTGACCTTCGCCCCCGAAGCGGGCACCCAGCGCCTGCGGGACGTGATCAACAAGGGCGTGACCGAGGAGGATCTGGTCAACACCCTGCATCACGCCTTTGAAAACGGCTGGAACGGCGTGAAGCTGTACTTCATGACTGGCCTGCCTACGGAAACCGACGAAGACCTGCTGGGCATCGCCGCGCTGGCCAAGACGGCCGCCGGGGCCTATTATTCCGTGCCCAAGGATAAGCGGGTCAAGGGTCTGCGCATCACCTGCAGCGCCAGTGTGTTCGTGCCCAAGCCCTTTACGCCCTTCCAGTGGTGCGCGCAGGACCGGCCCGAAGAGGTGGTGCGCAAGCAGCACATGGTGAAGGATGCTTTCCAGAAATACAAGAACGCCCGTTTCATCTATCATGATTCCAGCCTGAGCCGCATCGAAGCCTGCTTTGCTGTGGGCGACCGGCGGCTTTCCAAGGTGCTGTACCGGGCGTGGCAGTCTGGCTGCATTCTGGACGGCTGGGACGAGTGCTTCCTGTACGACAACTGGCTGCAGGCCTTTACGGACTGCGGGCTGGATCTGGATTTCTACGCCCACCGTCAGCGCTCGCTGGACGAAACGCTGCCGTGGGATCATATCGACGCCTATATTTCCAAAAATTTCCTGAAACGGGAATATGAAAAGGCCATGCGGGGCGAGACCACCCGGGACTGCCGGGAGGGCTGCAACGGCTGCGGTCTGCAGGTGCTGAAGGGAGTGTGCAAGGGATGCGAATGATGGCCGCTTTTGAAAAGGGCGAGAAGCTGCGCTTCATCGGTCATCTGGATCTGATGCGCACCATGCAGCGGGCACTGCGGCGCAGTCATCTGCCCATCAAATACTCCAACGGCTTCAACCCCCATATCCGGCTGAGTTTTGCCGCGCCTCTGAGCGTGGGCGTGGCCGGAAAGCGGGAAATGATGGAGGTGCCCGTGGAGGACGGAACCGCGCCGGAGGAATTCATCGGCAAGCTGAACGCCTGCCTGCCGCCCGATTTGCAGATTGTTTCCGCAAGACCGGTCAGCGACGAATTTCCCACGCTGATGTCGCTGATGGCCGGTTCGGAGTATTCCATCCGCCTGCCCCGAAGCGAAGCGGCGGATCAGGCCGCGGCCCGCTTTGCGGATTTCATGACGCTGAAGGAATATATCGCCGTCCGCCGCACCAAGAGCGGCGATGCGGACTGCGATATTCGGCCCTTTGTGCTGGACGGACGCATTGAAAACGGCGAAACGGAGCATGTGATTCATCTGACCATCGTCTCCGATCCCAAGGACGGCGCGCTGAAGCCCAGTCTGTGGCTGCGGTGCCTGTACGAGTTTGCCGGGCAGGAGCCGCAGGAGACGGAAAAAGCCATGATCTTCCGGGAGGAAATGCTGGCCCGGAACAAAGAAGGCAAGCTGGTTCCCATGGAGGAGCTGGCATGAGCGAAGCCTACACGCTGCTGGAGCACGAAAGCGGCGGCATCCGGCAGACGGCGCTTTTGAGCGAAAAACGCCTGCTGGAATACACGCGGGAGGAAGCTGCGGGCGAAAGTCTGGTGGGCGCGCTGTTTCTGGGCCGGGTGGAACGGGTGCTGCCGCAGATCAAGGCGGCATTCGTGAAGCTGGGCCTTGCCCAGAACGGCTTTCTGCCCATTCGGGAACAGGAGAGCTTTCATCAGGTCAACGGCCCCGCGCCGCTTCTGACGGGGCAGGACGTGCTGGTGCAGGTGAAAAAAGACCCCAAGGGCGAGAAAGGCGCGTTCCTGACCCGGGACGTGATTCTGCCGGGCCAGTACGTGCTGCTGATGCCCATGAATCATCACGTGGGGGTCAGCAAGCGGATCGAAGGCGAGGAAGACCATGCCCGCGCCCGGATGCTGGGCAAAAAGCTGTCCGGGGGACGGATCGGCGTGATCGTCCGCCATGCCGCTCTATTCGCCCGGGAAAGCGAGATCCGGGCGGAAATGGAAGAAATGGAAGCCGAGTGGAACCGGCTGACGGCGGGCGTATCCTGCCGCAAAGCGCCGGAGCTTCTGCAAAAGCCCGTTTCGCCCCTGAAAGCCCTCTGCCGGGATTATTCCGCCCGGCATGAGTGCTCTGTGCTGACCGACCGGCCTCTTTCCGAAAGCCTGCCGGAGGGCGTGACGGTGCAGCAGGTTTCCCCGGAAGAAATGGAAGAACGCTGGAATCGCTTGCAGATTCGCAGACAGCTGAAGGAAGCCCTTGGCCGGAAGGTGCCCCTTGCCAACGGCGGCAACCTGATGATCGACCAGCGAGAGGCCCTGAGCACCGTGGATGTGAACAGCGGCTCCTTTGTGGAAAGCAGCGGCGGCCAAAGCCTGCCCCTTTCCCAAAATCTGGCGGCGGTGGGGGAGATTGCCCGGCAGATTCGGCTTCGCGGCCTTTCCGGGATGATTCTGATCGACTTTATCGATATGGATCGGGAGGACGAGCGCCGGCAGGTGCAGGAAGCCATGGAGCAGGCGCTCGGCGACGATCGGGTCAAGACCGTGGTTCACGGCTTTACCCGGCTGGGCATTCTGGAGATCACCCGCAAGCGCACCGGCGAAACGCTGCAGGAAATGCTGACACAGCCCTGCCGCGCCTGCGGCGAGACGGGCCGCACGCTCGGAGAATGGTAAACGAAAGGACGTATAAGAACTTGGAACATCACGCCACTTATGTGACCGAAGCGCAGCGGGAAGAACAGCTGAAAGCCATCCGCGCGTTCCGGGAAAGGGAAGACCGGCCGGAAAGCTACTTCATCGTGACCTACGGCTGCCAGATGAACGCCCATGACAGCGAAAAGCTGGCGGGGCTTTTGGAAGAAATGGGCATGACCGAGGCCGAAGACCGCACCAAGGCCGATCTGGTGCTGTTCAACACCTGCTGCGTCCGGGACAACGCCGAGCGCCGGGCGCTGGGCAACGTGACCTGGCTGAAGGAACTGAAAAAGGAAAAGCCCCGGCTCCTGATCGGCGTATGCGGCTGCATGGTGCAGCAGCCGGGTATGGCGGAGAAGATCCTCAAGCAGTATCGCTTTATCGATCTGGCTTTCGGCACCCACAACCTGCACGAGCTGCCGGGCATGCTGCTGCGCCTGTGCGAGCAGCGCACCCGGGTGGTCAGCATTTCCCATGAGGAAGACCTGATCGCCGAGGGCCTGCCAGTGAAGCGGCTGAATTCCTGGCATGCCTACATCACTATCATGTACGGCTGCAACAACTTCTGCTCCTACTGCGTAGTGCCCTATGTGCGGGGCCGGGAACGCTCCCGCCGCATGGAGGACATTCTCCGGGAGGCCGAGGAGCTGCGGCAGTCCGGCGTACAGGAGATCATGCTGCTGGGGCAGAACGTGAACAGCTACGGCAACGGCTCCGAAAATGGGGATACCTTCCCCAAATTGCTTCGGGAGCTGGACCGGCTGGACATTCCCCGCATCCGCTTCATGACCTCTCATCCCAAGGATCTGAGCGACGAACTGATCGAAGTGATGGCCGGGGGAAAGCATATCCTTCATCAGCTGCATCTGCCCGCTCAGAGCGGCAACGACGAGATTCTCCGGCTCATGAACCGGCACTATACCCGGGAAGACTATCTGCGCAAGGTGGAAAAGCTCCGGGCTGCCATTCCGGACATCGGCCTGACCACCGACCTGATTGTGTCCTTCCCCGGCGAGACGGAAACCCAGTTCGAGGACACCCTGTCGCTGGTGCGGGAAGTGGGCTATGATTCTGCGTTTACCTTTATTTACTCTCCCCGGGAAGGCACCCGCGCCGCCAAAATGGACGGCCAGATTCCGGCGGAGGAAAGCTCCCGCCGCATCGCCCGGCTGATTCAGGAGGTGGAAGCCTCTACCGCCCGGGTGCATCAGAGCATGGTGGGCAAAAACGAGGAAATTCTGGTGGAAGGGCTCTCCAAACGGGATGAACACCAGATTTCAGGCAAGGGCAGCCGGGGCATCACCGTCACGCTGGACGGCTCGGCTGCGGATATCGGGAAGATCCTTCCCGTCAGAATCACCTCCGCGGCGGTCAATACCCTCCGGGGAGAAAGAATCGAAAGGGGTTAATCATTGATGGAAAAGGTACTGAATCAGGCGGAACTGCTGGCGGAAGCCATTCTGGAAAGCGAAGAATACATCAACATGCGGCTGACCGAGCAGGCCGTGATGAAGGATGAGGAAGCCACCCTGCTGGTGGCCAACTATTCTGAAAAGCGCAGCAAGGTGGAAGAACTGCTGGCCAACCCCAACATGGACCGGGGCGAGCTGGCCAAGGCCGGTCAGGAACTGCAGGAAGCCGAGCATATGCTGGACCACAACAAGCTCATCGCCAAAATGCAGGAAACCAACGACGCTTTTACCGATATGATGAAGAAGGTCAACAAGATCATCAAGAAGGTCGTCACCGGCGAGGACGAAGAGGAAGAAGAGCACGGCTGCACCGGCTCCTGCTCCAGCTGCGGCGGCGGTTGCGGACATCATCATCATTGATCCTTCCAAACACTGTCAGAGGGGCCTGCGCCCCTCTGACGGCTTTCCACCGGGATTTTGGAACGTTTGACATTCTGTTTGTTTTGGTACGAAAGGACGGGTGAAACCGTGGCTGGCAGCGTGACCCCGATGATGCAGCAATATCTGGATATCAAGCAGAAGCATCAGGACTGCATCCTGTTTTTCCGGCTGGGCGATTTTTACGAGATGTTTTTTGAGGACGCTCAGCTGGTTTCCAAGGAGCTGGAGCTGGTGCTGACGGGCAAGAGCTGCGGCCTGAGCGAACGCGCGCCCATGTGCGGCATTCCCTACCACGCCGCCAGCAGCTATATCGCACGGCTGATCGAAAAGGGCTACAAGGTGGCCATCTGCGAGCAGCTGACCGATCCGGCCCTGAGCAAGGGACTGGTGGAGCGGGACGTGATCCGTATCATTACCCCCGGCACGGTGGTGGATCCCGCCATGCTGGACGAGAAAAACTACAGCTATGTGCTCTGTGTCGCCTTCTTCGGCAAGGGAGCCTCGCTGGCGTGGGCGGATGTGAGCACCGGCGAGTTTGTGGCGCACGTGCTGCCCGACGCGGAAAAGCAGCTGATGGACGAAATTCAGCGCATCGGCCCCCGGGAGATCGTCACCAACGATCTGGACAAGCTGCACGCACTGGTGAATCTGGGTCTTTCCGCTACCACGCTGGCGGAGAGCGCCTTTTCCAAGCGGGGCGCGGAAGGGGAGCTGTTCAGCCACTTCGGCGTGGCCACGCTGTCCGCGCTGGGCATGGAGGACAAGGATCGCCGGGCCATTGCCGCCGGGGCTTTGCTGCGCTATCTGGACGAAACGCAGAAAAACGCGCTGGAGCATATCACCCATCTGGAGCTGTATCAGGGCGACGAGACCATGTTTCTGGACCGGCACACCCGCCGCAATCTGGAACTGACGGAAAGCCTGCGCAGCGGCGAACGGAAGGGCTCCCTTCTGTGGCTGCTGGATCAGACCCGCACCGCCATGGGCGCGCGGCTTCTGCGCACGTGGGTGGAAAACCCCATGGTCAGCCGCCGCCGCATTCAGACCCGTCTGGACGCGGTGGAAGCCCTGAAGGACAACTTCATGGCCGCGGAAGAGCTGGGCGAAAAGCTGGAAAACGTGGCGGATATGGAGCGTCTTCTGGGCAAGATCAGCTACAACAGTCTGACCGCCCGGGACTGTCTGGCGCTGAACCGCTCGCTCAACGCCATCGCCCCGGTCAAGGCGCTGCTGGAAAGTGTGAATACCGAGCCCCTGAACGCGCTGGCGCACACCATGGCGCCGCTGGACGGCCTGTGCGGGCTGCTGGAAAAGGCCATCAATCCCGATGCGCCCCTGACGCTGCAGGAGGGCGGCTATATCCGCCCCGGCTACAACGCCCAGCTGGACGAGTACCGGGACGCTTCCACCAACGGCAAGCAGTGGGTGCTGGACATGGAAGCCGCCGAGCGGGAGGAGACCGGTATCAAGAACCTGCGCATCCAGTATAACCGGGTGTTCGGGTACTATATCGAAGTGACCAAGAGCAATCTGGATCAGGTGCCCCTGCGCTACACCCGCCGTCAGACGCTGGCCAACGCCGAGCGCTACACCACGCCGGAACTGCAGGAGATCGAAAAAAAGATTCTCAATGCCGAGCAGCTGGCCGCAGCGTTGGAACTGCAGCTTTTTACCGAGGTGCGGCAGGAGATCACCCGGGAGATCGGGGCCATCCAGCAGAACGCGCTGGCCCTGAAGACCGCCGACGCGCTGCTTTCGCTGGCGCAGGTGGCCCGGGAATACGGCTATGTGAAGCCCACCATCAACGAGACCGGCGAGATCCGTATCGTGGAGGGACGGCATCCCATCGTGGAGCGGATGGTGCAGGATACGCCTTTCGTGCCCAATGACGTCGATCTGGACACCGAGGACAATCGGATGCTCATCATTACCGGCCCCAACATGGCCGGTAAAAGCACCTACATGCGCCAGACGGCGCTCATTACCCTGATGGCGCACATCGGCAGCTTTGTGCCCGCCCGGGAGGCGGACATCAGCCTGTGCGACCGCATCTTTACCCGCATCGGCGCCAGCGACGACCTGTCTTCCGGTCAGAGCACCTTTATGGTGGAAATGAGCGAGACGGCGGGCATTCTCCGCAGCGCTACCAATCGCTCGCTGGTGATCCTGGACGAGATCGGCCGGGGCACCAGCACCTTCGACGGCCTTGCCATTGCGTGGGCCGTGGTGGAATACCTGCTGGACAAAAAGAAAATCGGCGCGAAGACCCTGTTCGCTACCCATTATCATGAGCTGAGCGAGCTGGAAGGCCGCTTCCCCGGCGTGAAAAACTACTGCATCACCGTGATGGAGCACGGCGAGGACGTGATTTTCCTGCGCAAGATCATGCCAGGCGGCGCGGATAAGAGCTACGGCGTCCATGTGGCCCGGCTGGCGGGCATCCCCGCGCCGGTGGTGGCCCGGGCCCACGAAATTCAGGCACGGCTGGAAGTCAGCGACATCAATCAGGAGACCATTTCCCAGAATATTCTGGAAAAGAAGAAAAAAGAAAACCGGCAGACGGACATGTTCCACCTGCCGCAGGATGACCTGATCGAAGAACTGAAAAATCTGGACGTGCTGTCCATCACCCCCATGGACGCGCTCAATACGCTCTTCCGGCTTCGGGAAAAGGCACGCAGACTCTAAGGAGCAATTATGGCAGAAATACGGAAGCTTTCTTCGGATCTGATTGGGAAGATCGCCGCTGGCGAGGTGGTGGAACGCCCCGCCTCCGTGGTGAAGGAACTGGTGGAAAACGCCATCGACGCGGGCGCTACCCATGTGACGGTGGAACTGCGGGGCGGCGGTATCGAATACCTGCGAATTTCGGATAACGGCAAGGGGATTCCCGCCGGGCAGATTCGTCTGGCCTTCGAGCGCCACGCCACCAGCAAGCTGCAAACCGAGGCGGAGCTGTACTGCATCCACACGCTGGGGTTCCGCGGCGAGGCGCTGGCTTCCGTGGCGGCGGTGGCAAAAGTGACCTGCACGACCAAGACCGCCGACGCAGAGTTCGGCGTGCGCTGTCAGGTGGAGGGCGGCGAGTTTACCGACATTCGGCAGGCCGCTTCCCCCGCAGGCACCACCTTCGTGGTGGAGGATTTGTTTTACAACACGCCCGTCCGCCGGAAATTCCTGAAAAAACCGGCGGTCGAGGCCGGGCTGGTGTCGGATTATATGCTCCGGCTGATTTTGTCCCACCCGGAAATCGCGTTCCGATTCGTCAGCCAGGGCAAGACGATCTATCATAGTCTGGGCGACGGCAAGCTGGATTCCGCCCTGTTCTGCCTGTACGGCAAGGACGCTTTCCGGCAGATGATTCCGGTCAGCGGGCACCAAAGCGGCGTGGTGCTGAAGGGCTTCATCGGCGTGGGGGAGCTTTCCCGGGGCAACCGCCAGCAGCAGAGCTTTTTTATCAATGGCCGCTTTTTCCGCAGCGGCGTTCTGAGCCGGGCATTGGAAAACGGCTGCGAGGGCCGGGTCATGATCGGCAAATTTCCCATGTGCGCCCTGTTTCTGGAAATGCCCTATCAGAACGTGGATGTGAACGTTCACCCCAACAAGCTGGAGGTGCGCTTTCAGGATGAAAGCGCCGTGGCGGAGGCCGTCCGGCAGATGGTTTACGATACGCTGCATCAGGAGCAGCTGGGCCAGCGGCTTCGCGCCCCGGCTGCGGAAAAGCCCGCGCCCGTTTCGCAAAGCGGCTTTACGGTAACGGAACTGCCCGGCGCGGCGGAAACGGCCAAGACGGTTCCTGCACCCAACGCGGCGGCGCAGCCTGCCGTGCCCATGGAAAAGGAGCCGCAGCCGGCCAACCTGCCGGAGAAAAAGGCCGATGCCGCCGCATCGCCCCTTCGTCCTGTGACCGTGCCCGCCCAGACGGCGGGAAGCGGCGTGTTCCATGCGTCCTACGGCACAGCGCCCCGGCCTGTCTTTCAGCCTGCGGTTCCTTCCCCGTGGGATCGTCCCCGGGACGCAGGCCCCAAGCCCGCGCCGGTATGGGGCATTTCTGAAAAGAAGCCTGCTGTTTCGGAAACCCGGGAAACGCCCGCAGCCCAGCCGGTGGCTGCAAAGCCCACTCCCGTCGCTGCCCCCGAAACGCGGGAGCGTCCGCCCGAAAGGGCCGTTCCAATTCCGGAGTCTGAAATTCCCGCGCCGCCGGAACAGACCCGCCTTGCGGAAACAGAACCCGAAGAAACGGCTGCTCCCCGGCTGGTGGGCATCGTGTTCGATACCTACTGGCTCTTCGAAGCGGGCGACCGGCTTCTGTGGCTGGATCAGCACGCCGCCCATGAGCGCATTCTCTACGACCGCTTCATGAAGCGCTACGATGGCGAGCAGATCTCCCAGCAGCTTTTGTCGCCCCAGCTGGTGCAGCTTTCGGGCCGGGATATGGCGCTGTTTGAGGAAATCCGGCCCTATCTGGAAAAAGCGGGCTTTCAGGCGGAGGTCTTCGACGAGCGCAGCGTGGCTGTGCATGCCATTCCGACCCTGTTCGGCGAAAACGGAGACCCGAAGGAACTGTTTCTGGAAGCGCTGGATCAGTGGCAGCAGGGCCGGGGGGAAAAGACCAGCGACCGCATGCGCAGTCAGGTGGCTCAGATGGCATGCAAACATGCCATCAAGGGCGGCGACAAGCTGAATCAGCAGGAAATTCAGGGCTTTTTGAAGGAAATGCTGCAAAGTCAGTCCATGCCCACCTGTCCCCATGGGCGGCCTATCGTGATCGAAACCACCCGCTATGCGCTGGAAAAGCGCTTCAAGCGGATTCAGTAATCCGAATACACTTATCCGGATCAGAAAGGAACGCAGTTGATGAAGCCCAAGGTTCTGGCCCTGACGGGCTGCACCGCGTCGGGAAAGAGCGGCCTTGCCCTGAAGCTGGCCCGGGAATACCCGGTGGAGATCGTCTGCATGGACAGCATGCAGATCTACCGGCGCATGGATATCGGCACTGCCAAGCCCACGCAGGCGGAACAGAAGCTGGTTCCGCACCACATGCTGGATATTCTGGAGCCGGAGGAAAGCTATGCCGTAGCCCGGTACGTGGAGGATGCGGAGCGGGTCTTTGCGGACATCTGGCAGCGGGGAAAGCTGCCGCTGCTGGTGGGAGGCACGGGGCTTTATCTGAAAAGCCTGCTGCACGGCATGACGCTGGGGCAGCAGGAGAGCGACCCGGCGGTTCGGGCACGCTATGAAGCCATCGCCGCCGAGCCGGACGGAAAGGCGAAGCTCCACGCCCTGCTGGAAAAGGTGGATGAAGAGACCGCCCGTCGGCTTCACCCCAACGATCTGCGGCGGGTGGTGCGGGCGCTGGAGGTCTGCGAGCTGACCGGAACGCCCATGAGCCGCCAGAAGCGTCAGGAGCCGGAACGCCCCTACGACCTTCTGCCCATGGGCCTTCGGATGCCCCGGCCCGAGCTGCAGGCCCGCATCGCCGTGCGGGTGCAGGAAATGATGCGGCAGGGGCTTCTTCAGGAGGTGCAGGGGCTTCTGGACAGCGGCGTTTCTTCGGAATGCCAGTCCATGCAGGCCATCGGCTACAAGGAGCTGGTGCCCGTCTGCCGGGGAGAAAGAGACGAACAGGATGCGGTCTGGCAGATCATTCTGGATACCCGCCATTATGCCAAACGGCAGGAAACGTGGTTCAAGGCCGAAGAAGCCATCCGCTGGGCGGACGCAGGCCCTTCCGCGCCGGATGAGCTGCGGCGTATGATAGACGGATTTTGGCAGATGTGAGCATTGCGCAAAGCAGAAAAGAGGCATTTTCCATGGAACCCAGAGAATTGATTTTGAAGGCGGAAGCCCGCTGTCAGGAAGCCTTCCGCCGCATGGAAGCGATTGAATACCATAATACGGAAAAGGTACTGGACGTGATGCGCACGCATCAGGTATCGCCCCGCCATTTCGCCCCCACCACCGGCTACGGCTACGACGACGTGGGCCGGGACACGCTGGAAGCGATCTATGCCGATCTGTTCCATACGGAAGCGGCCATCGTGCGGCCGCAGATCGTGTCCGGCACCCATACCCTGTCGCTGGCCATGTTTGGCGTGCTCCGTCCGGGGGATGAGCTGCTCTACGCCTCCGGCGCGCCCTATGATTCGCTGGAGGAGGTCATCGGCCTTCGGGGCGACGGCGCCTGCTCCCTGAAGGAAATGAACGTGAGCTATGCGCAGGTGGAAATGAAGGACGGCAAGCTGGATCTGCCCGCCATCCGGGCGGCCATGAAGCCCAACACCCGCATGGTGGCGGTGCAGCGCAGCCGGGGCTATTCCACCCGGCCCAGCCTGATGCCGGAGGACGTGGAGCCGCTGGCCCGGATGCTGCACGAGGAATTTCCCAACGCCTGCCTGATGGTGGATAACTGCTACGGCGAGTTCGTCTGCGAAAAGGAACCCAGCGATTACGGCGCGGATCTGTGCGCGGGCAGTCTCATCAAAAACCCCGGCGGCGGGCTGGCCCCCACCGGCGGCTATATCGTGGGCCGTGAAGACCTGATCCGCCGCATCTCCTTCCGCCTGACGGCTCCCGGCATCGGACGGGAAGAGGGCAGCTACGCCGCCAGCTACCGCCCCTATTATCAGGGCCTGTTCATGGCTCCCCATACGGCGGTACAGGCCGTGAAGACCTCCATTCTGGCGGCGGCAGTGTTTGAAGAGCTGGGCATGCGCTCCTCGCCCGCGCCGGACGCTCGCCGCACGGACATCATTCAGGCGCTGGAATTCGGCACCCCGGAGCGGATGGTGGCGTTCTGTCAGGCCATTCAGGCCGCTTCGCCCATCGACAGCATGGCGGAGCCGGAGCCCTGGGATATGCCCGGTTACGCCGACCCGGTCATCATGGCGGCGGGCGCTTTCGTGTCCGGTGCGTCCATCGAGCTGAGCGCGGACGGCCCCATGCGCGCCCCCTATGCCGTATATCTGCAGGGCGGCCTGACCTACGCCCATGGCCGCATCGCCCTTTGCCGGGCGCTGGAGGCCATGCAGAAAAAGGGCACGCTGTAATTGGCGAAAAACAGCCCCAATAGCTCAGTCTTTTGGCGGACATATCCCCTCCCGGAGGCGCATAGCCTTCCTCGGGAGGGGATTTTTGTGAAGGAACAAACCCGCGTCAAAACCATCCGTCTGCGGCAGGAAGCACGGCAGACCGAGGTGTTGAAGCCTGTGGGCGCAGCGCGGCCCGCAGAATGGATCGATGCTTCCAAAAAGAAGGACGGCTTTTCCCGGCTGCTGCGGGCGGATCGGCTGATCCGCAATCTGGCGGCGGCTGCCGGGCTGATGCTGGTGGCGGTGGCGGTCAAGAACGCCGAGCTGCCTCAGAGCCAGTCCGTTTTTTCCGCGCTGGAGGACAGCCTGAACACCGAATGGGACGAAAGCGTGGGCAAGCTGAGCTTTGTGGACAGCCTGCTGCCCGCCGAGGTGCAGGAGGTCTGGCGGCAGGCGGAAAGCGTGACGGTCTTTGAGCCGGTGCGGGGCAGCGTGGTTCATGCCTGGTCCCGGCAGGAGCCTTATCTGGAGCTGAGCTGCAATACCACGGACGTGCGGGCCGCTGCGGACGGCGAGATCATGTCCATCGCCCACGGCCCGGACGAAGAACGGATCGTGCGCATTCGCCACGAAGGCGGGCTGGAAACGCTGTACGGCAATCTGGAAAGCTGCGCCCATGAGGTAGGGGACCGGGTCTGCGCCGGGGATCCCTTCGCCACGGTGCTGGAGGGCGCGCCGCTGGCCTTTGAGCTGCGGCGGGACGGCCGCTCCATCGACCCCGCCGGGCTGCTGCTGCCCCTGACGGAATGAGCGGCCAGCGGATGAAGCTGCGGCTGAAAATCCATCCGGCAGGAGCCGCACTGGCGGCGCTGGGGCTGCTGCTGCTTCCCTCGGCAGGCATGCTGGCGGCGGCTGCGGCTATGGCGCTGCACGAGGGAGGACACGTGCTGGCCATGGCGCTGTGCGGGGTCAGGGAATGCCGCATCGAGCTGACGCCCTTCGGCGGCGTGGCGGATGTGCCGGGCTTTGAACGGCTCCCGGCCCGACGGCAATGCCTGATCGCGCTGGCAGGCGTGCCGTTCAGCGCGGTCTGCGCGGGACTGTGCCTGCGCTTTGCGCCGCCTGCGGAGTTTTTTCGCCTGTTTTACCGTTTCAGTTTGGGCATGGCGCTGGTGAATGTTCTGCCGGTCTGGCCGCTGGATGGGGCGCGTCTTCTGCTGTGCGCGGCCCGGCGGCTGGGCTGGGAAGAAGCGGCCCGGCAGGGCATGCTCTGGCTGGCCTACCTGCTGGCGGCGGCCATGCTGGCGCTGGGCGTTGCCGGGGTGTTTCAGGACAGCGTGAACCTGTCGCTGTTCCTGCTGCCGCCTTATCTGGCCTATGCGGCGTGGCAGAGCAGCGTGGGCGGAAGCCTGCGGAGCGCGGCTTCGGCGCTGGAAAAAAAGCCGTGGCCCGAGGGAAAGCTGCTTCGGGCGATTCCGCTGGTCTGCCGGGGAAATCCGGAAAAGGTGGAGCTGCTGAGAAGCCTCCGCGCCCTTCCCGCAGAGCGCGCGGCGATTCTTTACAGGTTTGACGCGGAAGGCGGCAAACTGGCTCAGGTGCTTTCCGGGCCTGAAATGGTCGTTCTTTTGACGGAGGAACATCCGGCGGAAAAACGCCGTTTTTCGACGGAAACCAGCAATTTCCATGCGGATGGAATGGACAAAGCGGGCGCTTCTGTGGTACAATCCAAATGATTACGAAAGTATTACGAACGAATGGAGGCACGATTCATGCGAAAGCACACGGCCCTGCAAAAGATCGCCGTCCTTCTTTCGGCTCTTTGCCTGCTGATGGGCGCCGTCCCGGCCCGGGCAGCCACTACAAATGAGGTGGCGGTTCAGTCCGCCGCCCTGACCACTCAATCCGCGCCGCAGAACGGCATGGTGCGGGTCTGGCTGTCCTCGCTGGGCAGCCCTTCCCGGCTGGATCTGACCGTGGCGGGCAGCTACAGTCTGGGCGGAGATCTGTCCCGCTCCTTTTCCGGCGGGACAAGCCTGACCGTCAGTTTTAACAGCGCCTCCGGGCAGCTGACGCTGGCCCAGAACGGCGCGGTGATCTACGTGGGCGGCGATTTTTCCCTGCGGCGGCACAGCACCGCCGGTACGAACGGCATCCGGATCGCTCAAGCCCGGGAAAGCGGCAATCCCTATCCCGGCGACCTGTCCTTTCAGGCCGTGCGGCAGTCCAGCGGAAACTACAAACTCTATGTGATCGCCCATGTGTATATCGAGGATTATCTCTACGGCGTGGTTCCCTATGAAATGGGCAATTCCAGCAATGTGGAGGCTTTGAAGGCGCAGGCGGTGGCCGCCCGCACCTACACCGTGCGGATGATGAGCCGCCGCGCCTCGGGCCGTTACGACGTGGTGGATACCACCAGCGATCAGGTCTACCGGGGCACGCCCTCGGGCAACGCCAACTGTGTTACCGCCGTGGACTCCACCCGGGGCATCGTGCTAAAGTACGGCGGCGAGTACGTCATGACGTATTATTCCGCCAGCAACGGCGGGCAGACCGAATCCGCGCCCCACGGCGTGGGCAGCGGCGCATACGCCTATTTTACCGTCAAGGACGATCCCTTCGATTATGACAATCCCGGCTCTACGGTGAAGAAAAAGACGGTCTATAAGGATCTGACCAGCGCGTCCAATCCTTCCGGGCTGATCTCTCTTCTTCAGCAGAAAGCGGCGGCCCAGCTTGGGCAGAGCGTTACGCCCGTCTCCCTGCAGAGCGTTACGCCCCATACGCCCAAGTACGAGGCTCCCAGCCGGCTGTATACGAAAATGGACTTTGCCCTGACCGTCCGAAACAGCGGCGGGGGGCTGCAAAACGTGACCGTCACCTGCGATATTTTTTCCGAGCTGGAAAGCCTGCTGGGCATGAGCATTCAGTCCGCCAAAAACGAGCTGTGGAGCGTGGAAGAGACCGCCTCCGGCTTCAGCCTGCAGGCCCGGCGCTACGGCCACGGCGTGGGCATGAGCCAGCGGGGCGCTATGTACATGGGCAAGCTGGGCTATACCTACGACGAAATTCTGGGCTTTTATTATGAGGGCTGTCAGCGGGTGCAGCAGAGCTTTACCAGCACCATCCTCAGCGCGTCCTCCGGCGAGGAGGAAACCACCGTCCGGGAGCCCGCCGACCTGAACGACGGCGGCGCCGCCTGCAAGGGCACGGTCAAGCTGGTTTCCGGCGGCTCGCTGATTCTGCGCAGCGGAAAATCCGACGCCGCGTCGATGGTCAGCACTCTGAGCAACGGAACCATCGTGCAGGTGTTGGCCAACGACGGAAGCTGGTGCTTTGTGCAGTACGGCAGTCTGAAGGGCTATGTGCCCGCGGAAAATCTGGTCATTACCGGCACGCCTCAGGGCACGGAGGAAGCCGCGACGGCGGTGCTGGGCTTTGCCACGGTGACGGCCAACGACTACGTGAACCTTCGGCAGGAGCCCAGCCTGAGCGCCAAAAAACTTGGCACGGCCCCGACGGGCGCGGTGCTGACGGTGTTTTCCCTTTCGGGGGATTGGGCCTATGCACAGTATATGAGCATCACGGCCTATGTCCATCGCAACTTTCTTTCTGCGCTGACCACGGTCTATCCGGGGCAGAGCACCTCCGGCGGTAGCGGAACGGCTATCGTGACGACCCCGGACGGCACGGGGATCGTCAATCTGCGTCCCACGGCCTCCACCGTCGGCGCAGCCATCGCCCAGCTTCCCGCAGGAAGCCGGGTGACGGTGCTCAGCGACGATGGTTCCTGGTGCCGTATCCAGTGGAATGGGCTGGAAGGGTATATGATGCGTTCCTTCCTTCGTTATGAGGACAGCGCGCAAACGCCCGAAGCAAGCCCCAACCCCACCGAAACGCCCGCTCCGTCGGAAGGCGCTTCGCCCTCCGAAAGCCCGGCGGCTACCCCCAGACCCTCCGGCGTTCCCGCCACGGTGGCCTCCCGGCTGGTGTATCTGCGGCAGGAGCCGTCGGAAAGTTCCCCGTCCGTGGTGCTGCTGGCCATGGGCGACCCGCTGACGGTCTATTCCCAGACAGGGGAATGGTGGCAGGTCAGCTGGGAGGGCAGCATGGGCTATCTGCCCGCGTCCGCCGTCCGGCTGGAAAGCGGCTCTGAAGCGCCGGGTTCGTCCGGAACTGCCCGAAAGGCGAGGGTGACGACGGTCTCCGGCGGCCTGAACATGCGCATGGAGGGCAAAACCGGCAGCCCCATTCTGACAGTGATTCCCCGCAATATGGTGATCGATGTGCTGTCCGTGGGGGAAAGCTGGTGTCAGGTCAGCTACGGCGGACGCACCGGCTATGTGATGACCTCCTTCCTGACGCTTCAGGAAAGTACGCCCACCCCCGCTCCCACGACCGAACCAACGGCTGAACCGACCGTTTCCCCTTCGGAAGAGCCTTCCGTTTCTCCTTCTGTTTTTCCTTCTGCTTCGCCCACGGCGCAGCCCGAAAATACGCCGGAACCCACCTTGGCACCCTCGCCGTCTCCGACGGTTTCCGGGCCGCAGATCGCGCTGGTGACGACGGCCTCCGGCGGCCTGAACCTGCGCACGCTGCCCTCGTCCGGCGGCGCGGTGATGATGCAGATTCCCCGCTTCGGCATGGTGGAAATTCTGACCTACGGCGCGGAATGGTGCTACATCCGCTATCATGATCTGGACGGCTACGTCATGACCTGCTATCTGACGCTGGCTTCCGGCACGGCCACGGTGGTTCCCACCCCCGGCGCAACCCCCGCCCCCACGGCGGGAACGGCGCGGGTCAACACGGTTTCCGGCGGCCTGAACCTGCGTCAGCAGCCCAGATCCGGTTCCAGAGTGCTGGCAGTCATCCCCCGGCATGCGCTGGTAGAGGTGCTGGACACAACCGGCACTTGGGCGCATGTCCTCTACGGCGGCAGAGAAGGCTATGTGGTTTCCAGCTATCTGAAATACGAAGGGGCGGAAGTCACGGCAGCGCCTACCGCCACGTCTGCGCCAACCCATACGCCCGCTTCCGGCGAAACGTCGGCCCCGACCCCAAGCCCTGCGCCTACGTCGCCTGCAACGGCCAGCCCGAGCCCGTCGCCCAGTCCCGCTCCCGTTATGGATGACACAATGGAAGACGTGCCGGGCGGCATCCTGGCGCTGATCGCGCCCCGGCAGGGAGAAAGCTATGTGGCTATCTGGACGGAATGCCGGGAACGGGGCGAAAAGCTGGCCGTGCTGCCGGAAGGCTCCATGGCGCGCGTCATTCGCCGGGGCGAAACATGGTGCGAGATTCAATACGATATGTACGATGCGTCCAAAACCGGCTACTGCCTGACCCAGTGCCTGGATCCGCAGGAGGGAACATGGAACTGAGACCGGGAGAAAGAATGGATGACCTGCAGCTGGACGGGCTGCACATTCTGCAAAAAAAGGACGGCTTCCGCTTTGGCATGGACGCCGTCCTGCTGGCGGATTTTACCCGCACAAGGCCCCGGGAACGCATTGCCGATCTGGGCACGGGCACGGGGATCCTGCCGCTGCTTCTGAGCCACCAGCAGCCGGATACGCAGTTTGAAGCCATCGAACTGCAGCCCGGTATGGCGGAGATGGTCGGGCGCTCGGTGGAGCTGAACGGCCTGTCGAGCCGCATTCGGGTGCATGCCATGGATTTAAGAAACGCGCCGGAGGTTTTCGGCTATGAAACCTTCCATGCGGTGGTGTGCAATCCGCCCTACGGCAAGCAGAACGGCACCCTGAAAAGCCAGACGGAGTCGGTGCTGCTGGCCCGCCACGAGCAGGATACCTCCCTTGGCGAAATCGTGAAAAGCGCCGGGGCGCTTCTGCGCACCATGGGGCGGCTCAGCATGGTGTTCCCGGCCCAGCGCTTTCTGGAGCTGTGCGACGAGCTGCGCCGCTGCCGGCTGGAGCCCAAGCGGGTGCGCATGGTCTGCGCCAAGCTGGAAAAGCCGCCCTATCTGGTGCTGGTGGAAAGCATGAAAAACGCCCGCCCCGGCCTGCACTGGCTGCCGCCGCTGGTGGTCTACGACTCGCAGGGCCGGGAAACGGCTGAGATCGAACGAATCTATCACAAGGGCTGAATGAAATCTTCTGCGCCTTTCTCCGCTTTTTCAGGGGAAAGGCGTTTCTTTTGCCGGAAAACGAGCACACCCAGATTCCAGAAAAGCATGCAGAGCTGGCCCACGCCCTGCGCCAGCAGCACGCCGTACTGCCGCAACTCCGGCCGGGCGGGCAGAAGCCAGATCAGCAGGAGAGTCAGCCCGGAAACGGGCAGGGAGCCCAGCATGGATAGCTTCTGCAGCCCCAGCGCCGACAGAACGCCGCCGGATACATGGGCGAAGGCGAACAGCAGGCACAGGGGCGCACCGAAACGAAACAGCGGGGTCAGCTCCGGAAGACGGTACAGCCAGCGGGCCAGCAGGGGCGCGGCCAGCCAGACGGCTGCGGCGCTTCCCAGCCCGGCGGGCGCGGCGGTCCCGAAGCATTTGCCGATCAGCCGCCGCAGCTCCCGGGGATTTTTCTCCGCCAGCGCGATCCTCGGCAGAAGCACCATGGAAAGGGAGCCGGTGAACACGCAGGGCAGCATCAGAACGGGCATGACCATGCCGGAAAGCATGCCCAGCCGTGCGGTTGCTTCCCGGGCGGCAAGACCGGAAGCCTGCAGCCGCAGAGGAATCCAGACGGCCTCCGCCGCCCGAAGCAGCATTTGCAGAAGCCGGGTGCCCGTGGTGGGCAGCGCCAGCCGCAGCACCGGCTTTCGCCATACACGGGCGGAGTTCACAGGCGGCAGGGGCAGACGGAGGACGGTCAGCACAAAGGCAAGCCCCAGCACCTCGGCGGTCATGGTGGAAAAGACCGGCACCGCCGCCGCCCAGGGGGCCGTCAGATGGGGCAGCGCCAGCAGCAGGCCCGCGCAGATCGCCAGCCGGAAAAGCTGCTCCACCAGCTCCGAAAAAGCGGGCAGCAGGCTGCGCTCCACGCCGTACAGGTAGCCGTTATACACCGCCGAATACCCAAGAATCAGGATGCAGGGCGCGCTGCACCACAGGGACGGAAGCACCCGCACATCGCCGGTCAACCGCGCCAACTGGGGCGAAAAAAGCAGCATCAGGGGGACAAGGACCAGCGCCGCCGCGCGCACCAGCCAGATTCCGGCCAGCAGGGGTTTGGTTCGGTCTTCCGGCCTGGCCTTGGCCGTCATTCGGCTCACCGCCAGCGGCAGACCGGAGGTCAGCGGGGTAATGGCCAGCATGTGGACGCTCTGGCTCAATTCCGCAATGCCCATGATCTCCGCGCCCAGCAGCCGGGACAGCAGAATGCGCAAAAGCATTCCGAGGGCCCGCACCACGCCGTTGATCGCCGTTATTTTCAGGGTTTGTTTCGCCGCGCTCTGCTTCATTGTTTCTCCCTCCGCTCAGGCAAGCCTATTCAGCCGGAGGGCAAAGCATGCCGCCTTGAAACTTTGGCGGGGATAGAGTATACTCAGAAAAAACAGCCCCTGGACGGAAAGGAGAAGGAGACCATGCTGACGCCCTTTGGAGAAGCCCTGAACCGGGAAATGCCTCTTTCGGAATATCCCAGACCCCAGCTTCGGCGGGAAAGCTGGCAATGCCTGAACGGCCTGTGGGAATATGCCATCCGGCCCACCCGGCCCGAAGAAGCCTTCCCGGAAAGCTGGGACGGCTCCATTCTGGTGCCCTTCTCGCCTGAAAGCGAATTAAGCGGCGTGGGGCGCACGCTCCAGCCCGGGGAGACCCTCTGGTATCGCAGGCATTTTTCCCTGCCGGAAAAGGGAAATGAGGGCAAGCGGCTTCTGCTCCACTTCGGCGCGGTGGATCAGGAGGCGGCGGTATTTGTCAACGGACAGAAGGCCGGGGAGCATCGCGGCGGCTACAATGCCTTTACCGTGGATGCGACGGACTTTTTGCAGCCGGAAAACGAGCTGATTGTCCGAGCGCATGACGATACGGACGCTTCCTGGCACAGCCGGGGCAAGCAGAGCCGCCGCCGGGGCGGCATCTGGTACACGCCTCAAAGCGGCATCTGGCAGACGGTCTGGATGGAAGGAGTGCCGGAAGCCTACATGCAGCGGGTGCGCCTGATCCCGGATATTGACCGGGAAGAGATCGAATTGACCGTGTTCGCCAGCCGTCCGGGCGAGGGAACTGCCGTATTGCAGGGCGAACGCTTCGCTTTTTCCGCCGGAAAGCCCGTGCGCCTGCCGGTGCGGGAGCCGCGCCTGTGGAGCCCGGAAGACCCGTGGCTGTACCCGCTGGAACTTTCCTTCGGCGACGATCGGGTAGAAAGCTACTTTGCCATGCGCAAAACGGAAGTCCGCGCCGGGAAGGACGGGATCCGCCGCCTGTACCTGAACAACCGGCCCTGCTTTCACAACGGACTGCTGGATCAGGGTTATTGGCCCGACGGCTTGTATACCGCGCCTTCGGATGAAGCGATGATTTTCGACCTTCAAACGGCCAAAAAGCTGGGCTACAATATGCTGCGCAAGCACATCAAGGTGGAGCCTATGCGCTGGTACTACCACTGCGACCGTCTGGGGCTGCTGGTGTGGCAGGACATGCCCAACGGCGGCGGGAAATACCGTTTTTCCACCATCAGCTTTCCGCTGATCACGGGCATTCATCATCGGGATCACCGCTATCGGAAATTCGCCCGGGAAAGCGAACAGGGGCGGGAGGAATACCGCACGGAGCTGAAGGAAATGGTCACGCAGCTGGAAAGCGTGCCCTCCATCGTGCTGTGGGTGCCCTTTAATGAAGGCTGGGGCCAGTTTGACGCGGCGGACGCCTGCCGCATCATCCGTTCGGTGGACGAAAGCCGCCCTATCGATCATGCTAGCGGCTGGCACGACCAGAAGATCGGCGAGATTCAAAGCCTGCACGTGTATTTCCGGCCCTATCGGTTTCGCCCGGACAAGCTGGGCCGCGCCGTCATCCTGAGCGAATTCGGCGGCTACAATCTGCGCTTGGAGGGTCACTGCTGGAACAACGTAAACTACGGCTACAAGGGCTTTTCTGATCGAGAGGCGCTGTGGCAGGCCTATCGGAAGCTGATGGAGGAGCAAATCCTGCCCGCCATCCCCAAAGGACTGTGCGCCGCCGTCTATACGCAGATGACCGACGTGGAGGACGAGCTGAACGGCGTCATGACCTATGACCGGCGGGTCGTCAAGCTGCCGGAGGAGCCCCTGCGGGAGCTGAACCGCCGTCTGCTGGAAGCGGGCGCAGAGGAAAATCATTCCATCAAGGAGGAAAAATAAGATGAAACAGGTACTTCATACGGACAAGGCCCCCGCCGCCATCGGCCCCTATGCGCAGGGCTGGAAAGCGGGAAATCTGGTCTGTACTTCCGGCCAACTGGGAATCGATATGGAAACCGGCAAGCTGGCGGAGGGCGTGGAAGCCCAGGCACGGGCCTCCATGCGCAATGTGGGAGAAATTCTCAAGACCGCGGGCGCTTCTTACGGCGACGTCATCAAAACCACCATCTTTGTCAAGGAGCTGGCAGATTTCCAAACGGTCAATACGGTATATGCCCAGTTCTTTGACGGCGATTATCCTGCCCGCAGTTGCGTGCAGGTGGCCGCGCTGCCCATGGGCGGCCTGGTGGAAATCGAAGCCGTGGCGTTGGTGGAGGCGTAAGCGAGCTTGAACGGACTGCTGATTGTCAATGCCTTTTTGAAAAACGGCAAGTTTGGCGCGCTTTATGATCTGCTGGCGGACGCGGCCCGGCGGCTGGAAATCGGCCTTTCGGTAAAGACCAACGCGGAAACCGTCTCGGCGCTTTATCGGGGCGCATTCCGGCCAGAAGCCTATGATTTCTGCCTGTTCTGGGATAAGGACGTGCAACTGGCGGCGCAACTGGAAGGGCAGGGTCTGCGGCTGTTCAATTCATCGGACGCTGTCGCGGCCTGCGATGATAAGGCGCTGACCTATCTGCGGCTGAAGCCCTGCGGCCTTCCCATGCCGGATACGGTGATCGCCCCCAAGACCTTCTCCAACGTGGGCTATACCGATCTGACCTTTGCCCGGGAGATCGGCGCGGCCATGGGCTATCCGCTGATCGTGAAGGAATGCTTCGGTTCCTTCGGCATGCAGGTCTACTGGTGCCGGGATGAGGCGGCGCTGACGGAACGGGTTTACTCGCTGGACGGCGCGCCGTTTCTGTTTCAGAAGCCGGTTCTGGAAAGTCTTGGCCGGGACGTTCGGGTAAACGTGGTGGGGGACAGGGCTGTGGCAGCCATGCTGCGGCACAGTGAAAGCGGAGATTTCCGCAGCAACCTGACCATCGGCGGAAGCATGGAGCCGCACGCCCTGACCCGGGCGGAGGAAGCGCTGGCTGTTCGGGCGGTGCAGGCGCTGGGACTGGACTTCGCCGGGGTAGACCTGCTTTTTGGCCGGGACGGCCCGTTGCTGTGCGAGGTCAATTCCAACGCCCATTTTGCGACCACGCTGCAATGCACGGGCGTGAATATGGCGGAGGAGATCCTCCGGCATATCCGCAGCGTGTGCCTTGTCTGAAACGTCTGAAAAAGGAGAAAAGCCATGAAGATCGTCTGGCTGCTGTACCGGCAGGAGGATTTGTCCGTTAATCGGGATTATGCCCGGCTGATGCGGGAAAACGGCCTGAAGCGGGACATCAAAGTGGAAACGGTGCTGACCCGGGATCTGAGCCTGTGCATGGATGAGAACGGCACGCCCTATTGCCTGCGGAAGGGAAAGAAGGAGCGCCCGGACGCGGTTATTTCCCGAATGCGGGAACCATTGTACAGCCTTCACTTGGAACGCATGGGCGTGCCGGTCTTCAACGGCTCCGAGGTCTGCCGCATCTGCAATGACAAGCGGCAAACCCTGCAGTTCCTCTATGGACTGCCCATGCCCCGAACCGCGTTTCTGTCGCCCTTTTCGCCCGCCCCGGAGCAATGGCCCGTGATCGTAAAGCCTGCATGCAGCCATGGGGGAGACCGGGTGGAACTGGTGGAAACGTCCTTTCAGTGGAACGACGCCATGGAGGCTTTGCAGGGCGAACCGGCGCTGATGCAGTCCGTCGTCAAACGCCCGGGCCGGGATCTGCGGGTGTATGTCCTTTTTGGCCAGATCGTGGCAGGGGTGATGCGCACCGCTCAAAGCGGCGTGGTGAGCAATTACAAGCGCGGCGGGAACGTGGCGCTGCATGCCCTGACCCGAGAGGAGCGCCAGCTGGCGGAAGAGGTGATCGCCCGGTTCGATGCGGCCGGAGCGCCGCTGTGCTTCGCCGGCGTGGATCTGCTTTACGAGGACTACGGCCCCGTCATCGGCGAGGTGGAGGACGTGGTAGGAAGCCGGATGCTGTACCGCGTCAGCGATCTGGACATCGTGGGCCTGTATCTGGACGAGATCCGGCAGAGAATTTAGGGCGGCAGCCAATCGGCGCTGGCGCGAACAGTGCTAGCCGAACGCACAAATCCATGATATAATGAGACGGCAGGGCGCGGACGTGCCGCTGTGTGATTTTGAACCCTTGGAGGCTGAACATGATTCCTTTCAACATCCCCCCTTATGTGAAGGAAAGCTCTGACTATATTGCGCAGGCCATCGCCAATCGGAAAATTTGCGGCGACGGCCCCTTTACCAAGCGCTGCAACCAGCAGCTGGAAGAAATGACCGGCGCGTGCAAGGCGCTGCTGACCACCTCCGGCACCTCGGCCATGGAGCTGGCGGCGCTGCTGCTGGAGGTGAAGCCCGGAGACGAAGTGATCGTGCCCTCGTTCACCTTCGTCAGCACGGCCAATGCTTTCGTGCTGCGGGGAGCGAAGATCGTCTTCGTGGATGTGAACCCCGCCACCATGAACATGGATCCCGCCTGTGTGGAAGCGGCGGTCACGCCCAGAACCAAAGTCATCGCCCCGGTGCATTACGCGGGCGTCTGCTGCGATATGGACGCCCTCAACGCCATCGCGGCGGCTCATCACCTGAAGGTGATGGAGGACGCGGCACAGGCCGTGGGTTCCACCTACCGGGGCCGGGCGGCGGGCAGCCTGAGCGACGTGGGCTGCTACAGCTTCCATGAGACGAAGAATTTCAGCATGGGCGAGGGCGGAGCTACCGTGCTGAACCATCATGAGCTGGTGGAGCGTGCCGAGATCATCCGGGAAAAGGGCACTGACCGCAGCCGCTTCTATCGGGGACAGGTGGACAAATACACGTGGGTGGACATCGGTTCCTCCTTCCTGCCCAGCGAATTGAATGCGGCCTATCTGCTGGCGCAGCTGGAGCAGCGGGACAAGATCACGGCGCGCCGTATGGCCCGCTGGACGGAATACGATCAGGGCCTGCGGGATCTGGAAGAGCAGGGCCGGTTGGAGCGCATGAAGGTTCCGGCGGAATGCGGGCATAACGCGCATATGTACTATATCAAGCTGCGGGATCAGGAGGAACGGGCCGCGCTGATCCGTTTCCTGAAGGAACGGGAAATCAGCGCCGTGTTCCATTATATCCCCCTGCACAGCGCCAAGGCAGGCCGGGAGTTCGGTGTTTTCGCCGGAGAAGACCGCTATACCACCCGGGACAGCGAGCGGCTTCTGCGCCTTCCCCTGTACTACGAAATGACCGGCGAGGAAAGCGCCAAGGTGATCGAGTCCGTGCATGATTTCTTCCGGACCGAAAAATAAAGGAGGAACGCATTATGTGGAAAAAGAATTGGAGCCTGACCGGGATGAGCCTTGCGGCGATTGTTTTTTACGCGGTGTGCGGTCTGCTGCTTCTGCTGCTGCCGACGGAAGCGCTGGCGATTGCCAACTATGCCATTGCCGCGCTGCTGCTGGTGATGGGCGTTGTCTGCGTGATCGGCTATTTCCGGGGCAGCGTGATTATCGGTCAGTTCGGCTTCCTGCTGGCGATAGGTCTGGTACTGGTGATGCTGGCCATCGTTATGTTCTGCTATCCTACCCTGCTGGCGAGCCTGCTGCCCGTCATCTGGGGCGTGTCCCTGCTGATCGGCGGTTTCGGCAAGATCCAGTTTGCCGCTGACCTGCGGCGTTTCGGCGACCGCCGCTGGTGGACGCTGCTGCTGGGTGCGTTTTTGTCCTTTGCGCTGGGCATTCTCTGCCTGGCCAACCCCATTTATATCGCCCAGACCATTTTCGTGTTCATCGGCATCTGCCTGCTGGCGGAAGCGGTGCTGGATCTTGTGACGCTTTTGATGGTCCGCCGTCACCTGCGGCGGTTTGAGAAGGCCATGGAAATCTGAGATAAAACGAATCCTAAAAAGCGCTCCATTTTCCGTTTGAATGGGAAAATGGAGCGCTTTTTGAAATATCAATCCTTGGCGATCTCCCCGGCCTGCGTCAGGGCGATCTTGGTAATGACCGGGCCGGTCAGCTCGTAGATGAGCGTGCCCGCCAGAATGATGGCCTGAATCTGACGGCCATACTGGGGCAGCTTGGTCAGCGTCATGGTAGCCAGACCGATGGCCACACCGGCCTGAGGAATCAGGGTGAAGCCCAGATATTTCTGCACGTTGGGATGGGCATGCACCATCCGGGAACCGAGCATGGCGCCCAGCCACTTGCCGACTACGCGGAACAGCACATAGCACACGCCGACCAGACCCACGGTGGGCAGAACGCTCAGGTTCAGCTGCGCACCGGAAATGACGAAGAACAGCAGGAACAGCGGCGGCGTGAAGCGGTCGGTCTGCTCGATGACCACGTTCGCGGTCTTGCAGACGTTGGTCATGACCGCGCCGATCATCATGATGCAAAGCAGATTGGACAGCCCCCACAGGTCGCACAGGCCCAGCGCCAGAAAGATGGCGGCAATGGTCAGGGCCAGCTTGTTGCCCCGGGAGTGGAAGAAGTTCATGCACAGGCTCAGCACAAAGCCGATGGCCGTGCCCAGCACCAGCGAACCGACGATCTCGCCCAGCGGGATCAGCGCCATATTGACCACGGTCATGGGCGCGCCGCTGACCATGGCCTGCGCCACGCTGATGGAGATGGCATAGGCCATCAGGCCCAGCGCGTCGTCCATGGCGACTACGGGCAGCAGCATTTCGCACACCGGCCCCGTGGCCTTGTACTGACGAATGACCATCAGCGTCGCTGCGGGAGCCGTGGCGGAGGCGATGGCGCCCAGCGTGATGCACATGGGCAGGTCAAAGCCGGGTACGCCGCACAGGGACAAAATGATCAGAACGATATCCACCACCAGCACCGCGCCCAGACCCTCGCAGATGGTGATGACCACCGGCTTGGTGCCGATGCGCTTTAAGTAGCTCAGCTTGAATTCCGCGCCGATGGAGTAGGCAATGAAGCCCAGCGCCGCCTCGGTGATGATGCTCAGGCTGTCCGTCATGTCCTGAGAAAGAATGCCCAGCACGGAGGGGCCGATCAGAAGGCCGCCGATCAGGAAAGCCGTTACATTGGGCATGTGCACCAGTTTGATGAAGCGGCTTACCACCAAACCGGCTATGATTGCGATCGAAAGCGCCAGCAGGGTCGTCATTGCTGATTGGCCCCCAATCCTTCCACAAACAGGGCGGGCACGGCGAACATGATGCCGGTGTCCGGGTGATCTAAGCCGCCGACCACCTGACGCACGACCAGCTTGGCCTTCTGGATCTCTTCCTCGCTGAGCACCATCATCAGGGTCTTGCTGCTTTCCCGGGCCGGGTCAAAGAGCTGCCGCAGCGCCCCGAACATGGGCAGGTCGTCCCCGCTTTTGTCAATCACGCGCATCATGCCCATGCTGTCCAGCACGGTGCAGCCGTGAATGCCGCTTTCCAGAAGCCGCTCCAGCAGCGTTTCTAAGTATTCGGTTCGATTCAGCACCAGAAATAGTACTTGCATATTTTTCGCTCCCTTGCCAGAATCGGACGGCCTGCCCAAATTTTTGGTGGCCGCCGCAACCAATTATTATAGGTCGTTTTTGGCATAATGCAAGGGTTTTCGGCGTTTTGGAAATATATTTTTCCCTATTTTCAAAAGGCGGCGCCGCCTTATGGGGGCAGCATGGCCCATATCGTTTTCGACAGGCTGGAGCCGGGGCTGGCCGGTGCTGAGTCACCCCCCGGCTTTTTCTTATAGGGCTATGTCAATTTGCTATAACAGGTATCATCATTTTCTCAAACCCTTATGAGAACGGGAAAAACGGCGGGTCGGCCTGCGGCGCTTCTGCAGCCCGGAAATATTGACGAACGCAACCCCTTTTATTATAATATGTCTTTGGTGACGGGCCAAAGAGGGCAGCCTCTTCGGGTCGTCCTGTTCTCTGTAAAGGGGAGAACGGCCAAAAAGAATCAGACTAATTCTTAAGGAAGGGATGTTATTGGATCGCAAGAAGAAACTCCTGCCGCTCTTTGGCTACTTCGGGCTGCTGATCCTGATCGTAGCCGCTGTTTTCCTGACGGGAAAGCAGGGCGGAGGAGAAACCATCAAGGAGGTCATGAAGGACGCTGTTCTTCATGAGGACAACCGCATCGCCTTTCTGGGCGGCATGACGGTGAATCCCGGCCTGATCTCGGCTTACACGGTAACGGGTATCCTGCTGCTGTTCGCGGCGGCCATGCGGATCTTCGTCATTCCGCATTTCAAGGAAATTCCCGGAAAGCTGCAGATGCTGCTGGAAACGCTGGTGGGTATGTTCGATCATCTGGCCAAGTCCAACAGCCCGCACCGGAACGGTTTTCTGGGGGCCTACGTTTTCGGCGCAGGCGTGTATATCTTCGTCAGCACGATTTTTGAGCTTCTGGGCCTGCAGGTCATTACCACCACGGGCCGCTCCATGGCCATGCCCGCTCCGCTTTCGGATATCAACGGCGCGATCGCCATGGGCTGCGTGTCCTATCTGGTCATTCTGTCCGGCGGTATCGTGTCCAACGGCTTCCGGGGCGTGGGCAGTACGCTGAAGGAATTCTCCCTGCCCATCTCCATGAGCTTCCGTCTGTTCGGCGCCATGCTCAGCGGCCTTTTGGTCACGGAGCTGGTGTATTACAGCATTACGCTCAGCTTCGTGCTGCCGGTATTCGTGGCGGTGCTGTTCACGCTGCTGCACGCCCTCATCCAGACCTACGTGCTTACCATGCTTACGTCCGTATTCTACGGCGAAGTTTCCGAACCCCATCAGAAGAAAAACAAGAAAGGTTGATTGCAATGATGAATCACAATTTCCGCCGTATCCTGTCCGCCGCCGCGCTGGCGCTGGTGCTTGTCCTGTTTGTGGGCGCTGCTTTTGCTGAGGAGACCGCCGGTGCGGATGCCACCAGCATGAAGGCCATCGCCGCCGCCGTGACCATCGGTCTGGCCAGCGTCGCGGGCGCTATCTCCATGGGCATGGCCATTTCGAAGGCCTCCGAGGGCATTTCCCGTCAGCCCGAAGCCGCAGGCGAGATCCGCAGCAGCATGATGCTGGGTCTGGTGTTCATCGAGACCGCCATCATTTACGCCCTGATCGTGGCCATCCTGATCGTCTTTGTGCTGTAAGCTCTGAGGGAGAGGAAAAACGATGAAATTACCCCTGAATATCGACTGGCAGCAGATTTTGCTGCACGCCCTGAATCTGGTGATTCTGGTAGGCGGTCTGTATGCCCTTTTGTTTAAGCCCGTGAAGAAGTTCATGGATCAGCGGGCGGAAAACTATCAGAAGATGAAAGCGGACGCGGAGGATGCTAAGGCTCAGGCCGAAAGCCTCAAGGCGGAGCTGAGCGAGCGCATGAAGCAGGCGGACGCGGAGGCACAGACCTACCGTCAGGAAGCGATGGCCAAGGCAGAGAAGGAAGCCGCCGCAGCGCTGGATTCCGCCAAGGTACAGGCGGAAAAGATCGTTGCCGCCGCCCGGGAAAAGGCGGCCAACGAGGAAAAGCAGATCGTGCAGAACGCGCAGGACGAGATCGCCCGTCTGAGCGTGGAAGCCACCCAAAAGCTGATGGACTACAAGCTGTCCGATGTGTACAACCAGTTCCTTGACTCTGCGGAAGGGAGCGAAGTCCATGACCAGCGGTGACATCTCCGGACGCAAGGTTTTTCTGCGCAGCGCGGAAAAGCCTGACGAAACGCAGGAGAAGCGTCTGACGGCCTTCCTGCGGAAGCGTTACGGCGACGGCGCGGAGCTGGTCTGGGTGGAGGATCACACGCTGGAGAACGGCTTCCGGCTGGAAACCGGGGACGATGTGTTCGACTGGAGCCCGCAGGGCCGTCTGAACCAGCTGGCCGCCCGCCTGAAGGCGGTGGATACGTCCGAACAGAACGTGATCCCCCTTCTGCGGGATACGGTGGAAAGCTGGACGCCTAAGGCGCTGGTGCGCACCACCGGCAAGGTGATGACGGTGGAGGACGGCATCGCCACGGTTTCCGGGATGCCGGACGCTTTCTATGGGGAAATTCTCCTGTTCGAGGGCGGCATTCGCGGCATGGTGCAGAATCTGGATCGGGACGAGATCGGCTGCATTCTGTTTGACGACGACGCGGCCATCCAGCAGGGCAGCAAGGTGTTCCGCACGGGCCGGGTGGCGGGCATTCCCGCCGGTGAAAAGTTTCTGGGCCGGGTGGTGGACGCGCTGGGCAGCCCCATCGACGGGCTGGGCCCCATCGAATCCGAGGGATACCGCCCGATCGAAGCGCCCGCGCCGGATATTATTTCCCGCCAGCCGGTGAACCAGCCCATGGAGACGGGTCTTTTGACCATCGACTCCATGTTCCCCATTGGCCGGGGACAGCGCGAACTGATTATCGGCGACCGCCAGACCGGCAAGACCGCCATTGCGCTGGATACCATTCTGAACCAGAAGGGCAAGAACGTTGTCTGTGTTTACGTGGCCATCGGCCAGAAAACCAGCTCCGTTTCCCAGCTGGTGGAAACCCTGCGCAAGCATGACGCGATGGGGTATACCATCGTGGTCAGCGCTACCGCCAGCGATTCCGCGCCCCTGCAGTACATCGCTCCCTATGCGGGCTGCGCTCTGGGCGAGTATTTCATGCAAAAGGGCCGGGACGTGCTGATCGTATACGATGACCTGAGCAAGCATGCGGTGGCCTACCGGGCGCTGAGCCTGCTGCTGGGCCGTTCTCCGGGCCGCGAGGCCTATCCCGGCGATGTGTTCTACCTGCATTCCCGTCTGCTGGAGCGGGCGGCGCATTTGTCCGAGGAACGGGGCGGCGGCAGCATGACGGCGCTGCCCATCGTGGAGACGCAGGCGGGCGACGTATCCGCGTACATTCCCACCAACATCATCTCCATCACCGACGGCCAGATTTTTCTGGAAAGCGAGCTGTTCTTCGCCGGTCAGCGGCCTGCCGTGAATATCGGTCTGTCCGTTTCCCGCGTAGGCGGCGACGCTCAGACCCAGGCCATGAAGAAGGCCGTCGGCGCGATCCGCCTGGAACTGGCTCAGTACCGGGAACTGGAGGTCTTTACCCAGTTCTCCAGCGATCTGGACGAGGGCACCCAGCGGGAGCTGCAGAACGGTCAGGCTCTGATGCGTCTTCTGCGCCAGCGCCAGTATCATCCCTACCGGCAGCAGGAGCAGGTGATCCTGCTGATGGCCGCCCAGGGGCATCTGTTCCAGCATGTGCCGCTCAGCCGCATGGACGAGATCGTCGCCGGACTGCTCAGCCATGTGGAGCAGGAGGAAGCTGCTCTGTGCGCCCAGATCGAGGAAACGGGCAAGGCCAGCCCGGAAGAGCTGCAGCGCCTGCAGAAGAGCGCCGCAGCCTATCTGAGCGCGTTTGACCCGACGGCGGCAAAGGAGTGAGGAACCGTGCCAAGCGCCCGTGAGATCCGCGTCCGGATGAACAGCATCCAGCAGACCCGGAAGATCACCAACGCGATGTACCTGATCTCCTCTGCCAAGCTGCGCAAGGCCAAGCAGGAATGGGATCAGACCCGCCCGTATTTTCAGGCGCTGAAGGCGGAGGTCAAGCGGATCTTCCGCACCTCCGGCCATGTGCAGAGCCGGTATCTGTACCCGGACGAGGGAGAGCTTCCGCCGAACGGAACCTATGGCTTTCTGGTCATCACCGCTGACAAGGGACTGGCCGGAGCCTACAACCAGAACGTGCTGAAGGAAGCCCACCGTCTGCTGCAGGAGCACCCGCAGACCAAGCTCTTCGTGGTCGGCGAGTATGGCCGTCAGTATTTTCAGCGCCATCAGGTGCCCATCGAGCGGAGCTTTCTCTACACCGCCCAGAACCCCACCATGCAGCGCGCCCGGGAGATCACCGCGGAGCTGCTGGATCGGTTCGACAAGGGCGAATTGCAGAAAATTTTTGTCATCTATACGGACATAAAAAACTCCCTGACGGAGAATGTCTCCGCCACGCGAATTCTGCCCTTCCACCGCTCGGCGTTCACTGCGCCGACCGATGAAAAGCGCATCTCGGAGCCCTTCGAGTTTTTCCCGTCCGTGACGCAGGTATTGGAAAACATCGTGCCCAGCTATGTGTCCGGCTTCATCTACAGCGCCCTGATCGACAGCTTTTGCAGCGAGCAGAGCGCCCGGATGAACGCCATGAACTCCGCCAACGAGAACGCGGAAAAAATGCTGGGAGAACTGGCGCTTGCCTATAACCGGATCCGTCAGGCGGCCATCACGCAGGAGATCACCGAGGTCTCCGCAGGCGCGCGGGCGCAGAAGCGGAAACGGCAAAAGCAGCGGGCGCAGGGGAGAGAATCATGAATATTGGAAAAATTGTCGCCATTGCGGGCCCGGTCGTGGACGTGGAATTTGAGGAAGGAAAGCTGCCTCATATCCGGGAAGCGCTGACCGTCCGCATCAACGGCGAGCGCCGCGTGATGGAAGTGGCGCAGCAGGTGGGGGACAACACGGTGCGCTGCATCATGCTGGCGGCCACGGAATATCTGGCGCGCGGCATGGAAGTGGCGGCGGACGGTCAGGGCATCAGCGTGCCGGTGGGCAGCAATGTGCTGGGCCGGATGTTCAATGTGCTGGGCGATCCCATCGACGGCGGCGCGCCCGTGCCCGCAAGCACGGAACGCTGGCCCGTTCACCGTAAGGCCCCGTCCTTTGCCGAGCAAAGCCCGTCTGTGGAAATTCTGGAAACGGGCATTAAGGTCATCGACCTGCTGGAGCCCTATGCCAAGGGCGGCAAGGTGGGTCTGTTCGGCGGCGCTGGCGTGGGCAAAACCGTGCTGATTCAGGAATTGATCCACAACATCGCCATGGAGCACGGCGGCTATTCCGTCTTTACCGGCGTGGGCGAGCGCAGCCGCGAGGGCAACGACCTGTGGCAGGAAATGCAGCGCAGCGGCGTGGTGGACAAAACCGCGCTGGTGTTCGGCCAGATGAACGAGGCTCCCGGCGTGCGTATGCGGGTGGCCCTGTCCGGCCTGACCATGGCGGAATATTTCCGCGACCATGACCACAAGGACGTGCTTCTGTTTATCGACAACATCTTCCGTTTCGTGCAGGCGGGCAGCGAGGTATCCACGCTGCTGGGCCGCATGCCTTCCGCTGTGGGCTATCAGCCCACGCTGGCCAACGAAATGGGCCAGCTGCAGGAGCGGATCGCCTCTACCCGGAACGGCTCCGTTACCTCCGTGCAGGCGGTCTACGTGCCTGCCGACGACCTGACCGACCCGGCCCCGGCTACCACCTTTACCCATCTGGACGCCACCACCGTGCTGAACCGCCGCATTGCCGAGCAGGGCATTTATCCGGCCGTGGATCCTTTGCAGTCTACTTCCCGCATTCTGGAAGCGGACGTGGTGGGGGAGGAGCATTACCGTGTGGCCCGCAAGGTGCAGGAAATTCTGCAAAAATACAATGAATTGCAGGATATCATCGCCATTCTGGGCATGGATGAGCTGGGCGAAGAAGACCGTCAGGTGGTGCTTCGGGCCCGCCGCATCCAGCGCTTCCTGTCGCAGCCCTTCCATGTGGCGGAAAAGTTCACGGGCATTCCGGGCCGCTACGTGCCCAGGGAGGAAACCATCCGCGGCTTTGCCCGCATCGTGGACGGCGAGCTGGATCAGGTGCCGGAGGCCGCGTTCTACAACGTAGGCTCCATTGACGAGGTACTTCAGAAAGCGAAGGAGAGTGCGGAATGAACACGTTTCGCCTGCACATTCTCGCCGCTGACCGGGTGTTTTTTGAAGGCAAATGCACTTCGCTGATCGTGCCCACGGTACACGGCCAATACGGCGTTCAGGCCCGCCACAGCAACATGATCGCGGCGCTGGTGCCCGGACAGCTTACCTTTCGCTGCCCGGACGCGCCGGAACGGCTGGCCGCCGTTTCCGCCGGAATGATTAAGGTGGAGGACAACGACGTGCTGGTGCTGGTGGACGCGGCGGAACGGCCGGAGGACATCGACGCGATTCGGGCCCGCCATAAGGCGGACGAGGCCCGGGAGATTCTTCTGCAGAAGAAGAGCCGTCAGGAATACCGCAGGGCGCAGGCTACGCTGGCCCGCGCCCTGAACCGCCTGCGGGTAAAGGAACATCAGGGATTGTAAAACAGAAATAAAACCCGGTCTGCTTTTCTCGGCAAACGAGAAGAAGCAGACCGGGTTTTTAACGGGCGTATTCAGAAAATGCTCTTTGAACGCTTTCGGTGAAATCGGAAAAAGTAGGGGAAGCTGCGTCTTCAATCCATATAAAACAGGCCGCCGCCGTCATATTCCGTTTTTTGAAGAATCTCGATGCCGAAATGGTCGTAGACCGTCCCTTCTCCATCCCTATCGATCCACCGGGAGTCCAGTTCATCCGCGTAAACCATCGTATGGCCCACGCAGGCCGGGTCATTGAAGAGAAAATAGAACCTGCCGGCGTTCTCCCCATAGCCGACGCAGACAACCCAATGCCCCTCGGCCAGATAGGTTTCCGATTGAGAGGGATCGTCCAGATTGTAGCTGCCGTCCTCGGCGGAAGACCACGCCTGCAACGGCATCATGACGGGATGGCCCGCAGCCAGCATCTCCTGCAGGCCGGAAAGCGTCAGGGCTTGCGATGCGGCGAATTCGACGTCGTTTTCTTCCAGAAAGGAAAGGACGGCGCTGGGGGATGTGCCCGTTTCGGGCGTTGTGCCAAGCAGCTCTTCATACTGCGTCAGGTTCAGATCAGCGTCGTAGGGATAAAGCCAGTTCATCAGCATCTGCACGCAGGTTGCGCCGCAGGTGTAGTCCCCATACTGACGCAGCGCGGGTATGTCGATCCACCGATCCGCTTCCGTCAGAAAACCGGCGTAAAAATCAGAAGAACTCGCCGCGTCCGACTCCGCATAGCCGGGGAAGGAAAGCGGCATCAGGCCGAGACATACGAGACATAAAAGGAGAAACGTCCGAAAGAAGGTTTTTCCTGAGTTCTGATTCATTGCTGCAAGCCCTTTCCGTGTTTTTTCGTTATCCGCTGAACGCCGATTTTATTTTATCATGCGCATACTCTTTTCCGCAAGGGGAAAACGATGCGTTTTCCATGCCTGACCGGTTGGATTTCCGGGGAAAGAATGGTAAAATAGAGGAAGCCGCCAAGAGAAACGAACAGGAAAGGAGCCTCACGATGGAATACACGAAACTGGGAAAGACAGAGATAGAGGTCTCGAAGGTCTGCGTAGGCTGCATGAGCTTTGGCAAGGCCGGAACCATGCACGACTGGACGCTGGATGAGACGGCCACGGAAAGCGTGGTAAAGCATGCCCTCGATCTGGGAATCAACTTTTTTGATACGGCCAACGGTTATTCCGCCGGAACCAGCGAGGAATACTTGGGAAAGGCGCTGAAGAAGAACGTAAGCCGCGATCGGGTCGTGATCGCCTCCAAGGTTTATTTCAATCCGGGCCGTCTGTCCAAAGAAGCCATTCACCGGGAAATTGACGGCAGCCTGAAGCGGCTGGGCACGGATTATCTCGATTTGTATATTATTCATCGCTTCGATTATGAAACGCCCATGGAGGAGACCATGGAAGCGCTGAACGACCTGGTTCAGGCGGGCAAGGTGCGCGCGCTGGGCGCGTCGGCCATGTATGGCTATCAGTTCTACAATTTGCAGCTCTGCGCCCGCGACCATGGCTGGGCTCGATTTGAAGCCATGGAAAACCACTACAACCTGCTGTACCGCGAGGACGAGCGGGAATTGATCCCCATTTGCAGGCAAATGGACGTGAGCCTGATCCCCTACAGTCCGCTGGCGGCGGGGCATTTGACCCGGCCTGAATGGACGGCGGACACGCTCCGCAGCAAAACCGACCGCGTAGCCATGGGCAAGTACGACCGCACTGAAGAGCAGGATATGCAGATCGTCGCCCGCGTACACGAACTGGCGGAGAAACGTGGGGTGAAAATGCAGCAGATCGCGCTGGCCTGGCAGTGGGCGAAGGGCGTTGTATCGCCCATCGTGGGCGCGACCAAGGCACGGTATCTGGACGATGCGGCAGGGGCGCTGGACGTGACGCTGAACACCGAAGAGATCGCTTTTCTGGAAGAACCCTATCTGCCGCACCGCATTGTGGGCGCCATCGACCGCAATCCTCCTCAGGGCGTGGTTCTTCTGGACGAGAAAAAGTAATTTTGATCGGGATTGCAGCGCTTCCAAGTAAGCGGCAGGATCAATGAGGGAAAACAGCGGCAGGCGAACGGCCCGGCAAAAGGGCGTTTCGGCTGCCACTGTCTTGCGATTTTCGATAGGAGAAACAAAAAACTCTCCGGTCTTTCGACGGAGAGTTTCAAACTGGAGCGGGTGATGGGAATCGAACCCACGTAACCAGCTTGGAAGGCTGGGGCTCTACCATTGAGCTACACCCGCAGGGGGATGAAAACATCCCGGATAAAAAAATGGAGCGGTAGACGGGATTCGGACCCGCGACATCCACCTTGGCAAGGTGGCACTCTACCACTGAGCTACTACCGCATGCTCCATTTGAGGGGTGGTGCGGACGAAGAGACTCGAACTCTTACGCCTTTCGGCACCAGATCCTAAGTCTGGCGCGTCTGCCATTCCGCCACGCCCGCACAGATCAACCCGCATCCCGATAGGGGAAATGGTGACCCATCGGAGATTCGAACTCCGGACACCTTGATTAAAAGTCAAGTGCTCTGCCAGCTGAGCTAATGGGTCACGGCGGGGTGTCTCCGCAAAGGATGGTTGTTTGACCCCCTTGACATGGCGTGGTCTCGCAAACCACGTGTGCTATCATAGCACGGTTTTATCCGGCTGTCAACCCCGGAACGAAAATTTTTCCAAAAAGAAGCCAAAAAGATGAGAATTTCTTCTGGAACATACTTCTTATGCTTTTTTTATATGCCTTTTCTGGTGTTTTTTTCCGGAAATAGGTGAAAAGCGGATTGCTTTTTCCGCAAAATTGCGGTATGATGTTTATGCTATCCTGTGGATAGTAGGGCTTGCATCCGCACGTCCTGTATGACGGCTCCGGCGCGGGCCGCCTGTAACAGTTTATGGAAAAGGGGTTGCATCCTGAGATGGCAAACATCGATCTGAAAAAGTATGGTATTTCCGGAACGACTGAAATCGTCTACAATCCTTCCTACGAAACGCTTTTCGAAGAAGAGACCAAGCCCGGCCTGGAAGGCTATGAAAAGGGTCAGGTCAGCGAGCTGGGCGCCGTCAACGTCATGACCGGCATTTACACCGGCCGCTCCCCCAAAGACAAGTTCATCGTTATGGACGATACCTCCAAGGACACCGTGTGGTGGACCTCCGACGAGTACAAGAACGACAACCATCCCGCTTCTCAGGAAGCCTGGGACGCGATGAAGGCGCTGGCCCAGAAGGAGTTGTCCAATAAGCGCCTGTTCGTGGTGGACGCTTTCTGCGGCGCCAATCACGACACCCGCATGGCCATCCGCTTCATCATGGAAGTGGCCTGGCAGGCCCATTTCGTGAAGAACATGTTCATCCAGCCCACCGAGGAAGAGCTGGCCGACTTTGAGCCGGACTTCGTGGTGTACAACGCCTCCAAGGCCAAGGTGGAGAATTATAAGGAGCTGGGCCTGCACTCCGAGACCGCTGTGATGTTCAACCTGACCAGCCGCGAGCAGGTCATCGCCAACACCTGGTACGGCGGCGAGATGAAGAAGGGCATGTTCTCCATGATGAACTACTTCCTGCCGCTGAAGGGCATCGCCTCCATGCACTGCTCCGCCAACACCGACCTGAACGGCAAGAACACCGCCATCTTCTTCGGCCTGTCCGGCACCGGCAAGACCACCCTGTCCACCGACCCCAAGCGCCTGCTGATCGGCGACGACGAGCACGGCTGGG
>SFGO01000005.1 GCA_004556545.1 Clostridiales bacterium | reverse complement strand
TCGGCACCAGCATATCCACACACAGCATCTCGATTGCCTGCCGCTGTTCTTGCTCTCTCTTCAGCATCTTCATCACCTGCTCCTATTATATCAAAAAAGGCCGCGATTCGCGACCTTTTTTGACAGGCTGCCCGTAAGACGTAAGTCTTACGGGTTTTTTGATGCAAAAATGGCTCTTTGTCAAAAAGTGGCAGTGAGAGCCGATATAGCGCCTCAGAGCCGTCAGTTTCAATGGCGCTGCAGTGAGCGGCCTTCGTATGCCTTACTTTGCTGAACCCTTCGTGCAGCATTTTTAACATAGTCTGTTTATACGTCACATGAGAAATGGCCTTTATCTGCCAATTACGCAGTGTTTCTTGACGCAAGCGCTGGCTTGGTACAGCTCTGCTCATAGACTCAACGCTTCTTCGCCCAAAATGCAAAAAAGCATTATGCTTTTTTCAGAGTGTCAAAAAAGTGGAGGTGCAGGAGGCACTGCCTCCTGCCGGGGGTATGGGGGCGGAGCCCCTAAACCCTTGTGCCGCAGTATCTTCCCCGCAAACCAGCGAAGCGCTGTTTGCGGGCGTGGGCGGCCAACTTGGGGTTTTTGACAGGCTGAAAAAACCATTATGCTTTTTTTCACCTTTTTGGTTCGTTTATGACATTGAACGTTTTTCCTCCTGCGTTTATGATAAGGATGCTTGAAAGAAACGAGTAGACAAAAAGGGGCCCTCTTCTACCGGACAAATACCCCTAAAGAAACACTGCGGGAGGAATGAATTTGAAAACGTCATTGAAAGAAGGAAGGATAAAGCGCTTCTTCCTTCGCCTGTGGGAACAAAAAATACTGGTTTTCATGTCGCTTCCTTTTTTAGTCTGGATGATCATTTTCAATTATCTGCCCCTTGGCGGATGGCTGATGGCCTTCAAAAACTATAAGCCGCGCTACGGCATTTTTGGCTCTGAATGGGTTGGACTCAAGTACTTTTCAGAGTTTCTGCAGGACAGGCGCTTTTATGAAATCCTTCGTAACACCTTCTGCATGAGCGGCCTGAATATCGTTTTTGGGACTTGCTGCGCGATTTTGCTGGCTGTTTTTCTCAGTGAGGTGCAAAACAAGACCTTCAAGCGCAGCGTGCAGACAATCAGCTACCTGCCGCACTTTATTTCGTGGGTTGTTGTCAGCAATATTTTCTACACCTTTCTTTCCTCGGAGGGCTTGCTGAACGACATTCTTCTTCGGCTGGGCGTTCTGAAAGAAGCCGTTTCCTTTATGTCCAAGGAAAAATCCTTTTGGGGCATTGTGACGGTAGCGCAGGTCTGGAAGGAAATGGGCTGGAATGCCATTTTATATCTGGCAGCCATCACCGCCATTGATCCCCAGCTGTATGAAGCCGCAACGCTGGACGGCATCACAAGGATTGGCAAAATTCGTTATATTACCATTCCCTGCATCCTCCCAACCATTATGATGCTTTTCGTGCTGAATGTCGGCAATTTGCTGAACTCGACGGGGTTTGATCCCAGCTACCTGATGGGCAATGATATGACCATCAATTATTCTCAGAATCTGTCGGTTTATGCTTATACCTATGGTCTGGAGATGGGCCGCTATTCCATGAGCACCGCCTTGAGCGTTTTTAACTCGCTGCTGAGCCTGATTCTGGTGTGGTCTGCCAACAAGCTGTCCTCCCGGGTCGTGGACGGCGGTATTCTGTAAGGGAAGGAGCGAGTGAAAATGACTAAAATAACTTCTTCTATCAAGGTCAGCCGTCGGGATCGGGCATTTGATATTTTCCTGTACATGATATTGACGCTTCTGGCGCTTTTGACGCTGTACCCCTTCTGGAATGTTTTTGTCCTTGCCCTGAACGAGCCGCTGGACACGCTGCGCGGAGGAGTCTATTTCTGGCCCAGAGCCTTTACGCTCAATAACCTGAAGCAGATTCTTCAAATGAGCAATTTGCTGAAAGCCTTTACCAACTCGATTCTGCGCACGGTGATCGGCGCAGCGGTCTCCGTGATCTATATCACTATGTTCTCCTATACGCTGAGCAGACGGAAGTTCGTGCTGCGGGGACTCCTGCAGAAAATGGTGGTTGTCTCCATGTACGTCTCCGGCGGACTGATTCCTTATTATTTTGTGATTCGGGGTCTGGGACTGATCAATCATTTTCTGGTCTATATCATCCCCTTCATGCTCAATGCCTTCTATGTGCTGATTACCCGAACCTTCATTGACGAACTTCCGGATTCTCTGGTGGAATCCGCTCAGATTGACGGAGCCAACGACTTCATCATTTATCTGAGAGTGATTCTGCCCCTGAGCCTGCCGATTATCGCTACCCTGATTCTTTTTACCGCCGTAGACCAGTGGAACAGCTGGTATGACACCTATATTTATACCAAGGGAACCGATCTGACCACGCTGCAGTACGAACTGGTGAAGGTGCTCAGCAAATCGACCTCTTCCATTAAGAATTACCGGGATGTGCAGAGTAAACTCACGAACGGCGCAGCGATTACCAGTACGCCACAGTCCATCCGCATGGCGATCACCGTCGTTGCCACGGTTCCGATTCTGTGCGTTTATCCCTTTGTGCAGCGGTATTTTATTCAAGGTATGACGCTTGGCGCTGTCAAGGGCTGAATCATTCGTTGTCAACGCCGCCGGACGCGGCGAGGATAAAATAAAAGGAGGTACCCGTATGAAGTCCCAAAAGTTGGTTTCCCTTCTGCTTGCGCTTGTGATTGCCCTGAGCCTGGCGCCCCTGAGCGCTATTGCCGAGGCCGGCCGTCCCACGCTGACCGTCTTCGACTTTACCGAAGAACTGAATCAGGAACTCATTAACAACGCCCCTACCATTCAATATCTGGAAGACCGCCTCAATGTGAATCTGGAAATCGAAGTCATCTCCGGCATGAGCAAAGAGGAGAAAATCGCTACCATGATCGCCAGCGGCGATTATGCCGATATCATGTTCCGGGTTGACGAGCGCATGATCGAGGCAGGCGCGCTGATTCCTCTTGATGATCTGCTGGAAAGCGATGGTCAGGATATTCTGAATGCCTGGGGCACGTCCCTGAACAAGCTGCGCTATCCGGCTGACAGCAAGGTATATTGGATTGGTTCTCCCAAGAATCGTCCCGAAGAACTGACGGATCCCAGCGCCTGCCTGCTGGTGCAGTATGATGTGCTGGAAAAGCTTGGCTGGCCTGAAATCAAGACGCTGGATGACGTGCATCAGGCTTTGAAGGATTATTTGGCCATGGTTCCCGATTTGAACGGCACTTCCTTTATTCCGTGGGGTATTTGGGCCGACAGCTGGGGCTATAACCAGACCGTGAATAACCCTGCCCTGTGGATCAACGGCTTTACGGACGACTCCGATGCTTACATTGACCAGCAGACCTTCGACGTGACCTACTTTAATACCACCGACTACTTCAAGACTTATCTCAAATACCTCAACACCCTGTATAACGAGGGCCTGCTGAGCGAGAACGCCTTCATCACCAAGTACGACGAATTCAACAGTCAGGTTGCCAGCGGCCGTGTGCTTGCGACCATCTACAACGCCAACCTGATGAGCGAGCCCGAAGCGGCCCTGCGCGCTGCCGGTATGCCCGAGCGCTGCTATGCCCGTTTCCCCGTCGTGCTGGACGAGTCCATTCAGGATCGCAGCAACGTTTACTGCGAAAGCTATGACAATGGCGTGGGCATTTCCGTCAACTGCAAGGAACCGGAGCTGGCCATGAAGGTGCTGAACTATATTGCCAGCAACGAAGGAAATGTGCTGCTGAACTGGGGTATCGAAGGCGTGCATTACGACGTAATCGACGGCAAGCGCGTCTGGAAGGACGAAGTCAAAAATCAGTACGCTTCTGATCCCACCTACCGTTATCGCGAAGGAATCGCCTGCCTGAACTGGTGGCCCCTCTACTATGGCGCGATGAAGCTGGATGACGGCGACTATGCTACTCCCGTAAACAAAGAAGCCTTCTATCAGACTGCGGACGATGAAACCAAAAAGGCGCTGGACGCCTACCATGTTACCTGCTGGGGCGACCTGTTCGATACCACCGGCACCCCCACGCCTTACGGCTATGCCTGGACGCTGGTGATCGAATCCGGTTCCGACGCGGATCTGGCGAACACCAAGGCCAATACCCTCCGTCACACCGAGGTTCCCAATATTGTGATGAGCAAAACAGACGAAGATTTCGAAGCCAACTTTACTTCCTTTGTTGATAAGCTGTATAATGACTGCAAGATCAACCTGTGGGAGGATGCTATGCACGACGCGATCGTGGAGCGGATGGCTATCTGGGGACAGGACTGATATTCATAGCCTGGCGGGAGCCGAAAGGCTCCTGCCGGGCTATACTGTAATGGGGGAACGCTATGAAACACGCCGTGTTCAGAAAGAAAGGCCGCCATTTTCGTCATATTCGAACCAGACTTTTCTATTCCTATGCGCTGATTCTGGTCGTTCCCTGCATGATTCTGGGAATTGTATTTTTGAATTTTCTGGATCATGTCTATACGGAGCAAAAGGAAAAGGAAACCCTTTCCAATCTGGAAGTGCTGGGCGAAAATATGAAGTTTACGCTTGGCAGCCTGAGCGACGTACTGGAAGACGGATGCAGCAATATTGACCTGTGGTATTACCTCTATCACAATTATCAATACCCGGAATCCAGCATCGGCGGCTATTACAGTACCGTGCGGCCGCTTCTGGACAACTATCGGAAGCTGCATCCGGAAATTCTGGCCGCCAAGCTCTATACGGTCAACCCCATGGTGGTCACAAACAATCAGGAGCTTTGCCGTCTGGAAGAGGACAGCTGGGAAAGCCATTTGCTGAAACGGCTGGAACAGGAACGCCGCGTGTGGATACTGGAATGGAAACCCGATTCCTCCGGCCCAATTTTGACGGCTGCCAGAGGACTGCGGCTTTATGGCAAAACGGTCGGGCTTTTTTGTCTGGAGCTGGATCAGAAGCGGCTGCTGAATTTGATTGGCGAAGAAAGCGATATGGGAAGCGTCAGCATGATTCAAAGCGACGGCGTGATCGTGCTGAGTACGGCGGAGGAGCTGACCGGCAGACAACTGACCGAAACGCTTATCGGCGAAAACGATACGCTGGAGCTCAACGGCCACCGGCAGAAAGCCTTTTTCGTTTCCTTTCGCGTCAACGACGGCGGAAACGGCTGGAAGCTGATGCGAACCGTATCTTTGGAAGAAATCGATCTGGTGGCGCGGGCCAATATATCTTACCTGCTCCTGCTGGGGGCGGTTATGGTATTTTTGATGCTTTTATTATCCATTATTTTTTCCTTCGGCCTTACTTCCCGTCTTTCGGAAATTCAGCATGTGATGACGGATATGAAATCGGGAGACTTTTCCATGCGAATCCCGGTGAAAGGGGATGACGAAGTCGCCAGTCTGGCTGTCAGCTTTAATCGCATGATGGATCGATTAACGGATCTGGTGGAGGAAAACGCAAGGATCAGTATCCAGAAAAAGGAAGCGGAGCTGGCCCAGCGAGAAGCGCAGCTGAATGCGCTGCAAAGCCAGATCAACCCCCATTTTCTGTTCAACGCCTTGGAGGCCATTCAATATGGCATCCGCGATAATCCTGACGAAACCGAACGGGTGCTTCGTTTGCTTGCCAGAAATCTGCGGCGGCTGGCCTCCTGGGAAAGAGAAACCATTGCGCTGCGGGACGAGCTTCGCTTTGTAGAGGAATATCTGCAAATTCAGAAATTCCGTTATGGCGATCGGCTTCATTATCGTTTGGATGTGGAGCAGGAGCTTCTGCAAACGGAGATTCCCAACCTGCTGCTTCAGCCGCTTGTTGAGAATGCGGTGATTCACGGAATTGCGATGAAATCCTGCGGCGGCACGGTGTCCATTGCCGTTCAGACGGCGAATGAACAGATCAGCCTGACCGTTCACGATGACGGCGCCGGAATGAACGAATTGGAACAGGAGGAACTTCGTCAAAGCCTGAGCCGCCCGGTAGGAACTTCCGGTTCCTGCATCGGACTGAAGAACGTTTATGATCGGCTTCAATTGTATTACAACGGCAAAGCGGCATTTCTTTGGGAAAGCCGCGAAAACGAATTCACGACCATGAAAATTCTTTTGCCGAAGGAGGCAGTGCATGCGCGTCCTGATTGTGGATGACGAACCGAAGGTACGCCAGCATCTTCGAATGCTGCTTAACACCCGGAACGTCTGCGAAATTGTCGGGGAAGCCTGCGACGGTGCGGAAGCGCTGAAAATGATGGACGCTGCGGCGCCCGATATTGTCATTACGGATATCCGGATGCCGCGGATGGACGGTTTGCAGCTTTTGAAAGAAATTCAACGTCAGGGCTTTACAGTCGGGCGAATTGTTTTGACGGGGTATGGGGACTTTGCTTATACGCGGCGGGCCATGCAGCAGGGGATTCGTACCTATCTGCTGAAGCCGATTGACGAGGCCGAGCTCTGGAAAGCAATGGAAGAAGCCGTTCAGGATTTGAACCATGAAAAGCTGATTATGCACCAGCTCAAGTGCGGCGAAAAGCAGCGGCGGGAGCTGCAATTATTGCGTCTGCTGCAAAACAGATTTGCAGGGGAGACCTCCGCACTGTCGTCCTTTGCGCCCTGCTGCGCTGGGCGGCTGTTTATCATCGAAACGCTGGAGGAAGATGGCCGAAGCTACAGCGACGTTATAGAGGAATTGCAAAATGAAACCACTGTGGCCGCCGTTGTGGACGAAACCAAAATTGCCTGTTATCAGAGCAACTGCGTTCACCCGGAAGAAGAAGCCTGCCTGCTGAGAGATGTTTTTTCCGAAAACGACCGTTCGGTGACAGTCGCTTACGGAGAAAAACTATCCTCCATCGATTCGATCGCTAAAAGCTATCAGGACATCTGCCGTCTGCTGAACAGCAAATGGCTGCTGCCGCAGAATACGATCCTCCACACCGGAATGCTTCCGCGGGCGGATGAACCGGGCGCATGGAAAAAGATTGAGTTATGGGATCATACTGCTTTGGACGAGGCCATTGTGTCAGAAAATATGGAAGAAATCCGAAAGCAGGTCGGCAGTCTGTTCTCTTTCTTTCAGACAACGCCCTGCAACGAACAGATGAAGAGGGCATTGTTTACCGAAGAACTGATTCACATCATGCGAAGCGTTTCGGAAAAGGGGGGAGACGCAAATCAGGCGTTGGGCGGCGAACTGAATGTGGTAGAGCTGCTGAAAACCTATGATATTTCCGCGCTGGAAAACTGGTATGCCAGCATTTGCCGGAAGGTTTCTCAGTACTTGGCGGCGATTCGCGACAGAAGGCCGGAATGCGTTTCCGAGCGGATCATGACCATGTTTCAGAAAAATCCCTCCGGAAGCTATTCCCTGCACGAATTGGCCCGAATGTTCTACATGAGCCCGGCCTATTTGGGAAGCACCTTTAAGAAAGAAAAAGGACAGACATTGCATGCATGGCTCACGGCGGAACGCATGGAAATTTCCAAAAAAGCGCTGATCCAAACGGAAGCGCCTGTGTATGAAATTGCCGAACAGTGCGGCTACCAGAATTTGAGAAGTTTTTTTACGGCATTTAAGAAGAGCGAAAACTGTACTCCCAGCGAGTATCGAGAAAGGATGAAAAAGCAATGAAGGAGTTTACTTATCAAAAGGGGATCAATGTAGGTGGATGGATGAGTCAGTATCAGGATTTGACGGACGATCTTTCCAGCCATCTGGCCAGCTTTATTACAGAAGAGGATATTGACCGCATCGCGCAATGGGGCGCGGACCATATCCGTCTGCCCTTTGAAAGCAGCGCCATTTGCAATGAAACCTACGATTATATGGAAAAATGCATCGAATGGTGTAACCGCCGGGGCATGGGCGTTCTATTGGATCTGCACTATATCGATGGAATGAGCTGCGATCCGCTGCTGCCGGAAAACCCTTTGTTCCTGCCGGAAAATCAACAGTGCTTTATTTCCATCTGGGATGAAGTCAGCGCCCGTCTGCAAACCCATGGAGAAGGCCTGCGCTACGAACTGCTCAACGAAGTAACGGACGGCACGGGCTACGGATGGAACAAAATGTACCCCATGGGCGTGGCGGCGATTCGCAGCCGGGAGCCGAACCGTAAAATTTACGTTGGCAGCAACCGCATGAACGACGTGAACCATCTGGCGGAGCTGCATCTGATGGACGATCCGAATCTGATCTATAATTTCCATTATTATGATCCTCATGCCTTTACCCATCAGATGGCCCCCTTTGATCAGGATATGCATGCTTTCCATCATGCCTACGATTATCCCTGTTTCTTTGGCGAAGAATTGTATCACTATGTAAAGGATCATCCTGATTATGTGGCTCGTTGTCCGGGCGTATTGCTAACGCACAACAACCGGGAAGACATGCTGCGCCGCCTTCGCCCTGCCCGCGAATTTATACGCTGCACAGGAAAGCCCCTGTATTGCGGGGAGTTTGGCGTGATTTCCCTTGCCGATGAAAATGCCGCATCCAAGTGGATTCACGATTTGGTGGATGTCCTCCGGCAAATGAAAATCGGCTACGCTTACTGGTGCTACAAGGTTCGGGATTTCGGACTGGTGGACAGAAACAGCAAGGAGCTGAAACCGGAATTGGCCAAGACGCTGTTTGAATGAATCAACGGTAAAGAGTTGGCTTAGGAGCCTCCGGATGCCCCACTGACAAAATTCGTCAGCGGACAGATAAAAAATATCCATGGGAATCAAGAGCCTTTGGCGGCCTCGCTTCGATGTCCGATCGGCGTGAGGCCGCGTTTTCGTAAAAACGCTGAAATGGATGCGATGCTTTGGGAAGGCAACCGTTGAAAAATGAATACGGCATCAAAAGAAGTTGCGTCGCTCGCAAAGTGAAAAAGTACAGTGCCAAAGGGCAGTTTTACGGATTGCCTTCCTCCATTAACTCTGTTGACGGAATTTCCCATTCTGCCAACGCCAAATCGTCCGGCAGAAAAAAGGTTTTGACTTCAAACGGTTTCCATTTTCGCATCAAATGGCGGGCCAGCAGAGGAAGCGAGATGGAGACATTCTGGGTTTGACCTGTTGATTCGGCGGCGCGAAGGATCATTCCCTGATTGTTCTCACTGCGTTTGAATGCGCGAACCGCGATACCCGGTGAAGAAAGGCGAATTCCTTCAAACAGGGTGGGCAGCGGGCCGGAGTGATATGTTTCCACGATGTGCGGAAGCGGCTGATGAAGCGCTTCGGCTCGCTGGGTCAGCAGAGCGTCTTCCCAGCGGCCTGCATAGGGAACCAGCGTCAGACGAAACTGTTGCCGACCCTGATCCATATATTCGCAGTGGTCGTCACGATAGGCCTGGCCGAAATGATCGGCAAAAATGGAAGTATTGGCCAGCGTAACCCTCAGTTCGCCATTTGAAACAGAGTAGCTGTATTTTCCGTTGTTCAGCACGGCCAGACCGCCGGAGACCCCCTGAACGGCAGTCCAGCGTTGATGAGCTTCTTCATCGCCGTTAGGCGCCCGTTCAATCACTCCATAAGGAATTTCTGCAAAATTTTGTCGGAAGTCTGTAGGGTAACATTGCTTCACCAGTTTATGTTTTTCATGCAAATCCAGCGTTGTTTCCACCTCCAACTGGTCTGCATCGGCATAAAGAATATAGCGCTGACAAAGGATGGACTGGTTATGTCGGCTTGTTACGCGCAGCACCGCCCGTACCGGCCCGGCTTCCTCCAGTTTGATTTCTGTGCATTCGAATTTTCCCGCCTCCTGATCGAAACAAAAAACACCATGCGCCCATGTATCGCAATGTTCAATATCGATCAGCTTGGTAGAGGATGCGCCGCTGAGGACGCTGCAGCCTGTTTTCTTATGAATCAGACGGAATAATGCGCCGGTCTTTGGATTGAATTGTGCCAGAAGCTGCTCGTTTTCGAGACGATCCTGCGATGCGTTCAGCGGGGATGAAACCGGGCTGCTTTTTTCCATAAATAACCAGTAGACGCGATATCCCAGTGCGGGCACCCGTGCCCGGAAAATGCTGTCCCATCGATCGTGTTCACCGTTTGTTCTGGAAGCGCGGATAACCTGGGCGGGGACGAGGCCGCCATCATCATCTCGAACCGCCTGAACAGGACGATGAATCAATATCGTATCCGTTGTTTCAAACGCATGCGGATTAAATACAACGACAGGCGTTCCCTGGTCGCGAATGCCCCAGAGAGACCAATCTTCTTCCTTGGAACGTATACGCTCCGGATGACCTTTCATGGTATCGATTCGCCATGAAATACACTGCAATGCGGCATTTTCTTCTCGATCCGCAATGGAGAGAACCTCGCAAAGCTGCTGCTGCGCTTCCTCTAGTGCTTCAGCTAGACAGCAGCCGCCCAGAATATCGTGAAATTCATTAAACAACAGGGTTTTCCATGCTTGATCCGTAAAGGCTTTTTGAAGCTGATGCCCCGTTAGACAACGAGAGAGCACACCCAGCTTTTCCATGCGCAGCATGGCGTTTTCTGCTTTGCGATGAAGCAGTTTACTGGCTGAATGGGTGGAATAGCAGCCGCTTGCGTGATGCTGCAATTCTCCTTTCCATACAGGCAGCGCTACTTTTTCTTTTTCCAAGAGATGAAAATAGTCCATAGGGGTGCCATAGGGAAGCAAAGAACCGTGAGTTTGTCGATATTCTGCAATCTGACGAAGATTTTCAATGGTGGGGCCGCCGCCGTGGTTTCCAACGCCGTAGAAGCACATAACAGGTTTGTGAATGCGTTCTTCCAAACTGCGGACGTTTTCGATTTTTTCCGGCATATGATGCGCAGTCGTATATTCGCCATAAATCCGATAAGCTGTTACACGGCTTCCGTCCGTCCCCTCCCAAATCATGGGACCTTCCGGAATATTTCCATTTTCGATTACGGAAGGACGCATCCAGACATAGCTGCTCATGCCGGAAAGCCGAAGAAGCTGCGGAGTCATTGCATTATGGCCGAAAGTATCCACATTGTAGCCGACGGTTGCGATTTTTCCGAATTTTTGATGAAAAAAGCGCTGCGCAAAGAGTGTCTGGCGAAGAATGGATTCGCCGGAGGGAAGGTTCATATCGGGCTGAATCCACATGCCGCCTACGATACCCCAACGGCCTTCTGTCACACGCTGACGAATCTCTTCAAACATGAGGGGATCGTTTTCTTCCACCCATTCATAATAACAGGCGCATGCGCATGTGAAAACAAAATCGGGCGTTTCGTTCAGCCGATCCAGAGCCGAACGGAAAGTAGCCAGCACTTCATGATACCCTTCCCGCCACAGCCATAGCCATACAGGGTCCAAATGGGCGTTTCCGATCATATACATGGGAGTTGACATGCGGTTCCTCCTTTACATTTGCCGGTCAATCGGGCAGCGCAAGCACAATATCTAATGGCTCGCCGTGAATATGCAGATCCCCTTGATTGAGGTCTCGCAGCAAAAGACGATCCGCTGAAGATACTTCAACCGTCTGGCCGTTTAGCTCCAGCGTGCCATGGCCGCAGAGAACGACAGCGATTCCCATGGCTTGAGAAAAAGAGCGTGTGTAGTTGCCGCAGACCGATAGGCGTATAACGGAAAATAGTCCGTTTTCCCGGCCGTTCAGCAAGCAGGAGCAGGAATCATCCAATCGTTTCGGCTGCATAAAAAAGCGGTGATGCGCTTCTTCCCGTGTCGCTCCTTCAAAGGAAAAGCAATCCATCATTCCCTCAAATCCAAGACCGCCGTGCAGCTTTGAATCTGCCAGCGCGATGCCGGAAGGCGTGGTTCGTTCGGGAATGACCATCAGGTCGGAGGGCTCCTGCGTTTCGATCATGAGACAGCCTCCGCCGATGGCATGAGGCACACCGCCCGGCACAAAGATGCAGTCTCCGGGCTTCACAGAAAAACGATGCAGAAAGCCAAGCATGCGGGAGATATTCTGCGTTTGAAAACATTCTTCCCATGCCCTGCGGGTAATCTCAGGCTGAAAGCCAATGTAGACGCAGGCTTCCGGCGACGCTTTGAGAATATACCAGCTTTCGGTTTTTCCAACGGGAGAATGCCAGCGCTCCCTGGCAAATGCGCGAGTCGGATGAACCTGAATGACCAAACGCTGCGCTGCATCCAAAAGCTTGACCAGAATGGGCAGCCCGTTCGGCACGAGGTCGCGAATCAGCCTTCCATCTACAGTGCGCCCCAAACCTTCCCCCGGAATTTCATGGCCGGGATTGAAAGCCTCAACCGTGGAGGCCAGCCAATCTTCAGGATAGGAGCCATCCTTTCCCGGCAGTCCGGTCAGAAATTCATCGATTCTGCTGCCGCCTAAATAGCTTCGATAGACACGGTTATCAGCAAGCTTATCAATCATGGATTCACCCCTCCTTTTTCAAACGAAGCGTCACCAGTTCCCATGGACCGATGGAAATCAATACGCTGTTCTTTTTCACGGACAGAGGTTCCGTTCTGCGCTCGTCCAAAGAAATCCTGTCGGCTTTTTGCAGCGCAAACCCGACCTCCAGCGTGTCTTCTGCCGCTTCGCAGCAGGGATTCCACAAACGCACGATCAGACTGCCTGCTTCTCCATCCTCCGGCGGTTTTATGGCGCTTACCATCAGACGATTGTGCGTTAGCTTCAGCATGGCTTTTCCCCAGCCGGCCTGCGCGTGTCCAAGCTGATGAGGCAGTGCGACGGCCAGCTGTTCCTGCAGGTGAAGCAGGCTTCCGGCGTCTTCCTTTTGAGAGAGCGGGATAATGGCATAGTGAAACGTATGCTTCCCGATTAAACGGCAGGCATGCGGCTCATCCGCCAGAAAGACCCGGCTGAAGGAACGCAGCATCGTCAGCGCCAATACGCCTTCTTTGTCCATGCCGCCTTCATGAAAGCCTTCCGCCGATACAAAGGCTAAGCCGCGCTGCGCGTCTCGGCTGTATAAGATACCGGTTGTATCCTTTTCGGCTGCATCCATTTCATCCCAGCACAGCCTGTCTTCGGCCTGACCTGCCGCGTGATCCGTGAAATGAAAAGTCTGGCTGGCCGTATAGCGGCCAGAGGTGCTCCCGGTCGGAAAGAGAACACGAAGGCGATGATCCGTTGCGGGATTCTCGATGGCTGCATGGATATCTGCGTAAGGCTTTCCGGCCCACAGCGTTACAGACGTTTTGAATGTAAGCGCTGCTTCTTCCTGATCCAAACGGCTTTTGGGCAGTTTCAGCGTTTGATGGATGGCAAACGTTACGCAGACGGGGCCGCTGGCTATGCGGCGGATGGTGCAGACAGTATCGGTCAGACGAAGTTCGTTATTCACGGGTTCGTCATGGAACCAGCCGTTTCCGGCATCACAATCGTCAACAAAACGATTCAAGCCGGAATAGACTTGACCCGTCCGGTCATCCGTCAATGTCAGACTTCCGTCGTTGCAAATGTCGATACGCACCAAACCATTGTCGCACCAATTCGCGCCCCATTGCATGGAATGACCGGAAAAACGGACCGGACGCGGATCAGGCTCCACACGGAAATGCGCTGTTGACAGTGCCTTCAGCGGAAGCAGTGCAGAAATGTCATACATATCAACGAGCTGGTTTTGCTGCGCCTGTATTCTTCTGGTAACATCACGACGAATCCGATGAATTTGATAGGGAATTTCATGATTGTCTCCATCATACAGACGGAAAGCAAAACGCTGCTCGTAACCGGCTGCTTCCTGAAATGCCGCAGGAAAGTCTTTGGGGAAAGGAAGCTCCATTCGCACAGGCGCAGTCCAGTCATACAGAAATGGATTCAGCGCCGAGAGAGAAAGCGAAGTGTCCTTCGGGTCTTTTTGCCAAAGGCATTCGGAAGCGCGTTCCAGAATTTCTGCGCCAATTTCTTTCACTTGATCGTAGCGGTAACGCATATCGATATGAACCTGGTCGATGGAACAACCGCAAATCGAATCATGCGGCTGATTTTGCAGCAGATACTTCCATGCCAGCTCCAAAAAGGACGGACGCAGTTTCAAGCCGTTCAGGCAGGCCAGCGCATACAGCGGCTCCACCAGCTTTTCCAGTTGGTTCTGACACTGATCGTTTTGCAGTTTTAATGGATAATAGCTGGAAAGAGAGTGAGATACCACGCGCAGAGAAAGAGACTTATCCTTGGCAGGATCGATCAGTGCATTTTTGCGTACAGGAAGCTGGCTGCGATATGCCTCCATAGAAGCGGCCATATTTTCCAGAGAATCATGACGGATCGCTGCATTGGGATAGAGCTTTTGGATATCTGCCAGCATTTTGTTGGTCTGCGGATGAATGGGCGTATGATCGGAACCGTCCGCCAATACGAGCACAGGCGTAGTATCCAGCTTTACATGGCGTTCCAGTTCAGCCTTCAAAGCTGCTTCGTATTCCGGCGTACCGTAGCGATAGGTCACATCCAACGTAAATTTGGCGTAACAGTCAAAATAGCCTATCACAGAGCTGCCGTCCGGCCCCTGCCAGATGAATCCGCCCTTCCAATCCTCGGCACCAAGACCGCGGCCCAAGTAAGCGCCCTCTATGCCAAACCCTTTCAGTATTTGCGGCAGCTGGCCAATGTGACCGAAGATATCGCACAGATAACCAAATTTCCAGGTGTCCACGCCCCACGCGGACGCAATCTTCTGGCCGCGCAGAAAATTATGGATAATGCTCTCGCCGGAAACCAGCCGTTCATCCGGCATAATATACCATGGCCCTACCTTGATACGCCCGGCCTGCATCAGTTTTTTCAGGCGTTCTGTGTTTTCCGGCGCAATGACTGCATAGTCCTCCAGAACGATTGTTTGGCCGTCCAAGCAAAAAAGCTCGAAGTCAGGCTGCCGCTCCATCACGTCAATCAGCTCGTCCATGGTATCGACCAGCCTGAAACGCATTCCCTGAAAGGTTTGATACCATTCGCGATCCCAGTGGGTGCTGGAAAGCAAGAAAATTTCTTTTGGATGATTCATTTTGATTTTTACCTTCTTTCGATTGTTATCATACTTCGTTTTTCGCATTGCAAACCGGTCTGCGTTCTTCTTCCGAAAGGCGCAGTTTGACGCCGTCCGCTTTCAATTTCTGCTGCAAAACAGCAACGTCTATTTCTCCGTTCGTTTTTTCTTCCGTCAGGCAAAGAGCCGCCGCCGTACCGGCTGCCTGACCCGTGAGCATACAGGTGCCGATGATGCGGGTGGTGGCGTGAGCCACATGGTCGGAACTGATGCATCGTCCGCACACCCAAAGATTATCTGTATTTTGGGGCAGCAGCGCGCCGTAGGGAATATCGTAGGCGCTGCCGCGGATGGAGCCGCCAATCGCCATGGCTTTCCCAGTTGGATCGTGTATATCAATAATGTAGGAACCATGCGCGATAACGTCCGGCATGGGAACGCAATCGAAAGCTTCCTGACCGCGAAAGACCCTTCGTCCCAGCAATCGGCGGCTCTCTCGGACGCCGAGCCTGCCGGACGCCTGAATGAGATAGGCATGCTCAAAGCCCGGAATAAACCGCCGCAGCAGTTCCAGAATGGGAAGCACCTGCATTTGCGCGTCCATGTTTCCGCGATCGAGAGACGCCGCATCGGCGCCGTTGATTCCGGTAACGCGAGACATATTCACGGTATACTCGCCTTTGCGGACTCCCTTGAAGAACAGAAACCGTCCCTGCGGCAGCGGAAGATAATCGCCATTTTTTTCAAAGCCCGTCCGGCCTGCAAAGGGAAATTGGCGGTATTCTTCCTCTGTTGTTCCCAATTCCTGATAGGTAAAGCGCCGATTGCAGTATTCGGCGTACAAGTCGCAGTCCTGTTCCTCGACGCCGCCAACCGTAAACATAACGGAGACCGGCTGCAGCGCGCCGGAAGCCGGAAAATGGTACTGAGTGTGCTCAAAGTGAACTTGTCCGAGGCCGGCCTGCGCCAGCGCGTCAAATACGCTGGGTTCACTGCCCAGAACCGTTTCTTCCTTTGCAAAAAAGGTCAGGTCCGCATCGCCGGTGGCATCAATAAACGCCTGAGCGCGGTAACGGCGCAGACCGGATTTGGCAGCTGCGATGACGGCGGTGATACGTCGATTTTCCCGTTCCGCCGCTACCAGCTTGGTAAAGAAGTGCACGGTCACGCCCGCCTGGTCCAGTTTTTCCGTCAATATCAGTCCAAGGAGGGAGGGGGCGGAGGTATAACCCTGTGCTTCTCCCACTTTGGCACATTCGGCGCGCATTTCCTGCAGAATTTCATCCAGAATGCCCCCGAAGCTTTCACCGTTCCGGTCGCAAATGGAAGAGATCGGCGCGACCATGCCCAGAGTCGCCTGCCCGCCCAATACGCCGCAGTCGTCCATCAGAATAACCTTTTTCCCCAGTTTGGCAGCCGCCAGCGCAGCGCAGCATCCTGCCACGCCGCCGCCCGCCACCAGCAGGTCGCATTTTTCCTCCGATAAAATAGAAAGGGTAACGGTATCCATTGCTTTCCCCCCTAAATCGATATTTGCCTATCGCACCGTTCCTTTATTTTCGCTGATCCTCCTTGCCTCTGCAATAAAAAAAACGGCGTTCACGATATAAAAAACGGCTGTTTTTATGCCAAATCATCATTTTTCATATTGCTTTTTCCGTTTTTTTTATTGCGCATCGCTAAGTTGTGCCCGATAATGAATGCATCAGGCGGCTCACATGCCCCAGCGAAAGCAGGAAGGATGAACATAATGCAAACGGATCTCCGCAGCGCCGGACGGCGCACCCGCATGAAATGGCTGAAGAATGGATGGCAGCTGTACGTGCTGATTTTGCCGGCCGTCATTTACGTTTTTCTGATGAACTATCTGCCCCTGTTCGGCGTCCAGATCGCTTTTAAGGATTATCGGCCTTCCAAAGGAATCCTCGGCAGCTCCTGGGCAGGATTGAAGTACTTCCGTCAGTTTATCAACTATCCTAATTTTGGACTGATTATCACAAACACGCTTCGTATCAGCCTGTATACGCTGCTGACCTTCCCTTGCGCGGTGATTTTTGCGCTGCTGCTGAATGAAATTCAGCACACCGGCGTGAAAAAGACGATTCAGATGATTACCTATGCGCCTCACTTCCTTTCCACGGTGGTGGTCTGCTCCATGGTGCTTCTGTTCCTGCGCAAGGATTCAGGCGTTATCAACAACCTGCTGAGCCTGCTGGGAATGGAACGGCAGGAGTTCATCAACGTCGCCAGCTATTTCGAGGATATTTACGTCTGGTCAGGCGTATGGCAGAATCTGGGCTGGAATTCCATCATTTATATCTCCGCCCTGTCCAGCGTCTCTCCCGATCTGGTGGAAGCCGCCCGAATCGATGGCGCCAATCGGATGGATATTATCCGGCATATCAACATTCCCTGCATTGCGCCTACCATCATCATCATGCTGATTCTGGCCTGCGGCAGCATTCTTTCCGTCGGGTTTGAGAAAACCTTCCTGCTGCAGAAGTCTCTGAACCTTTCCCGCTCCCAGATCATTTCCACCTACACCTACGAGGTGGGCCTGAAGAATTCACAGTACAGCTACTCCGCAGCGATTGGCCTGTTTAATACGGTGGTTAATTTTATTCTGCTGATTCTGGTCAACGGGGTAGCCCGGCGCGTATCCAGCATCAGCATTTGGTAAGGGGTGGTTCTATGAGAAAATATTCCGATACCATTTTGAAAATCGTTCTGGTGGCCGTCATGGCGCTGATCGTCATTGTAACCGTGTATCCCCTTTACTTTTCCGTCATCGCTTCTTTTTCGGAGCCTTCCGAGGTGGTTGCGGGCCGCGTTACCTTTGTGGCGAAGGGCTTTACCACGGAAGCTTATCAGAATGCGCTGAACCAATCTGAAATCTGGGTCGGCTTCCGCAATTCGATGATTTATACATTGCTTGGTACGCTTCTGAGCTTATGCCTGACGGTTCCCGCCGCTTATGTGCTGAGCAAAAAGCAGCTGAAGGGACGCTCCGTTTTAAGCTGGTACTTTGTGCTGATCATGTATTTATCCGGCGGACTGGTGCCCACCTATCTGATTATGAAGAACCTTGGACTTTTGAACAAATCCTACTCGCTGATCGTGATCGGCTCTTTCTCCGTGTACAATATGGTGGTTTGCCGGGTGTACTTTGAGTCCTCCATTCCGGAAGAACTGTACGAATCTGCCAGAATCGACGGATGCTCTGAATTCGGCCAGTTTTTCAAGATTGCCTTGCCCCTGAGTACTCCGATTATGGCAGTCATCGGCCTGTTTTATGCCAGCGCCCGTTGGAACGACTACTTCAACGCCATGATTTATCTTTCCAACAGCGATCTCTTCCCCCTGCAGCTGGTTCTGAGAAATATCCTGATTCAGAATCAGATGGCGGCGGCGGCCATCGATCCCACGCTGGATCCTGAAGCGGTCTATGCGCTGACCCGCCGGGCTTATCTGGCGGAAACCATGAAATACTCTCTGATTTTGATCTCGTCCGCCCCCATGCTGATCCTCTATCCCTTTGTGCAGAAATATTTCGTCAAGGGCATGATGATCGGCGCCGTGAAGGGCTAAGCTCTTTTACGGCCCTGCAAAGCGAATTTTTCCCGAAGCCATTTCGGGAGAAAATAAAAAAGGAGGAACCACTCATGAAGAAACTGGTATCCCTGCTTCTGTGTCTGGCAATGCTGCTGTCTCTGACCAGCGCCTTTGCCGAGGTCAACCACCCCGACTACATCAACTACGACAGCTGCCTGCCCATCATCAAGGAAGGCAGCGACGGCGAAAAGATCACCCTGAAGGTGGCTATCGCCCAGGACGCGGTTGGCGGCAAATGGGACGATCTGTGGATTAAGAAGTTCATCGAAAAGTACTGGAACGTTAATCTGGAAGTAGAACAGATTCCTGCGGCCGGACTGACCGAGCGTGTTTCCCTGCTGTTCGCCAGCGGAGAGCTGCCCGATTTGATGATCAACCTGGGCCTGACCACCAGCAACATCTATATGTACGGTCAGGAAGAAAGCCAGCTGCTGAAGCTGGACGAATACATGGATGAAACGCTGACTCCTAACATTCTGCGGCGTTTTGAAGAGCATCCCGACTCTCGCTTGGCTTCCACGACCCCTGACGGCCATATCTACACGCTGCCCAAGCTGGGCGAATCGGACGATGGCACGACGCTGGATCGTATGAGCCTCAATAAAGCGTGGCTGGACGCCTGCGGCCTGAAGGAGCCGACGACCCTGGACGAATTCGTGGATATGCTGCGTGCTTTCAAGGAAAAGGATCCCGGCAATGTGGGCGCTGAAAACGTGATTCCTCTGGGCGGCGGCTATGAGGTGCCCAGTCAGAACCCCGGCTGGTATATTCTGAACGCGCTGGGTTTCAATACCGATTCCAACACCGGCGACAATAATTGCAGCTACGGCACTCTGCCCGCTCTGCTGAACGGCGAAGCCGTGCTCCCCGCCGGTCATCCCCTGTACAAGACCTATCTGGAAACCATGAAAACCCTGTATGATGAGGGCTTGATTTCCAAGAACTTCTTCCTGCTTGACAGCACCGAAATCACCGGCGAAATGCTGAATGGCTACATCGGCGTTGTTCCCGCCAATCGTGTGGACTCCTACGGCGTCACCAACTGGACCGATTGGGAGGCGCTGGGCGCCGTGACCAGCGAAACCAATCCGGAAGCGCAGTGGTTCAAGCCCGTTTCTACGGAAATGGTCGGTAACTTTGCTGTGTCCGCCCAGACCAAGTATCCCGAACTGTGCATGCGCATCGCGGACTACTACTTCAGCGATGAAGCGCGTATTGCCTGGATCGGACCGGTCGACGGCAGTGAAGAAGCGATGGGTTATCTGGGCCGTACCAAGGTCACGACTGCCGATAGCGTGGCTTCCAAGCCCTTCGACAGCAGCCGCTTCCCCAAGGGCATCGACAACAACTGGGGCTATGCCGTGGGCTGCCTGACGTTCTTCCCCAAGTTTGGCGCTGTTGATATGTTTGACAGCATCCTGTACTACCACAAGGTATATCACGAGGGCGAGGACGCGGATCCTTCCGTGCTGAATCCTGAATTCCCGGATCACTACTTCCGTCTGTCCGGACTGGAAAAGCTGTCCGGCATTCTGGAATCCGGCTTCCCGGTGATTTACTATCTGGATTCCGACGACACCTATCGTCTGACCGAACTGTCCACCATTATCGATCCCTACGTGAAGGAACAGGCTGCCCGTTTCATTAACGGCGACCGCTCTCTGGATGAGTTCGACGCCTACCTGAGCGAACTGGATGCTATGGGCTTCCAGGAGTACCAGGCGATCTATCAGAAGGTTTGGGAAAACTATCAGAAGAACAACTGATTTTCCATTCCGGCTTCTGCCCGGAGTCTCGAAAAGAGGCTCCGGGTCCTTGTGCTTTTCTTTTTCTTTTGATAAGCTGTTAAAAGGGGAAAGGCTCTCCTCCTTGCCTTTTCCCTTTTTCCGGGCTTCTGTTTTCAAAAAGGATGTGTTTTTATGCAGCAGAAGGTTTCGCTTAAATGGCAATATCTGCTCAGCTATCTCAGCATTGCGCTGATTGCCGGCGCTGTGATTGGCCTGGCGCTCTATGTCAATTCCATGGAGAGACTGAACCAGTCCATCAATGAAGCCGTCGCTGTGGAACTTTCCACTGCCGCCAGCTATCTGGAAGAGCAAACGAAGGTGTTTCAGGACATTGGCGGGCGCGTTTCCCGTTCGTCCGTGTTTCAGCGCCGAAGCCGGGATGCGGGCGTAACGGAACAGTATGCGCTGGTTGACGCACTCCGTCAATTTTCGAACTATACGCCTCTGGCAGAGCAGCTCTTTCTTTTTTACCGGGACGAGTCCAAAATTTGGAAGCCCGGTTCCATGAATTCCTTTGAATATTACGCTACGCTCTCTCTGGTGGCGGATGACCCGGGCAGCCTGTGGGAGTTTCTCTCCACGACGGATCAAATGTCCGTCTATGCCATCAACCAGAATCTTTTGCTGCTGGCCGTTCCCCTGTATATTGACTCCAGCCATCGGGAAGAACCGGACAGCGTTTTTGGGTTTGTCATTCATCGTCACACGCTGCAAAAACAGCTTTCCCTCTATGCACCGGGATTGGAGGGATCGATTCATCTTTACTTTGATTCCACACCGCTTTTTCATGCCAACAGCGACTATCTTCAATTAACGTTTACACCGGATGCACGCGGGATATATCGCAGCGACAGCCTGATTTCGGTTTCTTCGGCAAACGGGCTTTTCCGACTGATTATGGATGTGAAGATGAGCCCGCTATATGACTGCACCCGCAATATGAAAAAATATAATGTCATCATTATCCTGCTGTCTGTTTTCCTGCTGGCCTGTCTGTGTTACCTGCTGACCGTGCGGAGCTACCATCCTATCCGCATGCTGCTGGACAGGCATCAGGCGCACCCGGCTCCTTCTTCCGGCCGTTCGTCCAATGAACTGGCAGAGCTTGACCGGCTTCTGACCCGCTCCACCCTGTCTGAAACCATGCTGCGTCAGCAGGCGCAGGAATTGCGGCAAAAGCAAAGCTTGCTGACCCGTCAGTTTTTCACGCATCTGCTGAACGGAAATCTTTCCGGCAGTCTCTCCGGCAGGGCGGAAACGCTGGGCATTCGGCTGACCGGCGGGCTTTTCCAGCCGCTCATTCTTTCCTTCCCCGGCAAGGAAATTTCAGAGGATTATCTTCTTTCCGTCGAAATGCTGTCCGACGACCGGCTGAGTTTTTTCTGCGTTCCCTATCCGGCCGCCAACGAATGCGTGGTCATTCTGAATGCTGATGATGAAAAGCTGCTTGGCAATGGAAAAGAGATCCTTTTGGCCTTAAACGATGCCTGCAACGATCAGGTCACGCTGCGGATGGAGGGAGAAATCCGCGACAGTCTGAATGATCTGGCCTGCGCTCTTCCGTTTAATGAGGTGCAGCAGGTCACGGAGAAACTGCTAAAAGCGGTTTCTGCCGGAAACATCGGCGACGCCACGCAATCCTGCCAAGAGCTTCAGCACCGTTGTCAGGACTTTCCGGAATCGCAGCAGCGTTTTATTTCCACCCAAGTGATTCTCATGCTGATGAATCACTTGCAGATTTCGTCCGGTGACGAAATGTTTTCGCTTGGGGCGAGGCTCATCAGCGAAAATACGCTGGCTTTTTCAAGAACGGACTTTCTCGAATGGCTGACGCTACTTTGCCAACGTCAGCCGGCCAATCAATCCGATGCTTGTTCTCTTCCGCTTCGGATCGTCAGCTATGTGGGAGAGCACTTGGATGACTGCGAACTGGATGTCAATGCTATTGCGCTGGAACTGGCTGTCCCGACCAAAACGGTTCGCGAATCGATCCGGGAAATGACGGGACTTTCTCCAAGAGAATATTTTAACAAGCGCCGAGTCGAAAAGGCCCAGCAGCTGCTGAAAGAAGAAACGCTGACGGTAGCAGAAATTTCGCAGGCTGTCGGATATGGCAGCGTGAGCTATTTTATCAAGAATTTTCGTATGGCGGTAGGCGAAACCCCCAACGCATACCGGGAAAAGCGCACACCAAGCAGCGCAGACGGCACGAGACCCCCGCTTCTTTAGCGGGGGCTGGGGGTCATTGATAAGCGAAAAAATGGCACGTGCGGTTTATTCTGGAACCCCAAAACAGGAAAGAGGTATCAAAATGAGCGAAATGGACAAACGACTGATTCAAGTCATTCCCGCTTCTCGTCAGCTGCATTTGCAGGAAATGGAATTCTATGCCTTTGTGCATTTTACGGTGAACACCTTTACGGACAGGGAGTGGGGGGACGGAACGGAAAATCCGGCAATATTCAATCCCGTGGCCATGGATGCCAATCAGTGGGTGGAGAGCATAAAAGCCGCCGGGATGAAGGGCCTTATCCTTACCTGCAAGCACCACGACGGCTTCTGTCTGTGGCCCAGCAAATACACAGGCCACACGATTGCCGCCAGCCCCTACAAGGGCGGCAAGGGCGACATTGTGGGCGAGGTGGCGGCGGCCTGCCAACGGGGAAAGATCGGCTTTGGGGTGTACCTGTCCCCGTGGGACAGAAATCAGCCGCTCTACGGCACCGGAAAACTGTATGACGACTACTTTGTGGCTCAGCTGACCGAGCTGCTGACCCAGTACGGCGAGGTGTTTTCTGTGTGGTTTGACGGCGCGTGCGGCGAGGGCCCCAACGGCAAGAAACAGTACTATGACTGGGAACGCTACTACGCAGCCATCCGCCGTTTGCAGCCGAATGCATGCATTCACGTCTGCGGACCGGATATCCGTTGGTGCGGCAACGAAGCAGGCGACACGCGGGAATCCGAATGGAGCGTGGTGCCCCGCCGCACGGCGGACACCGAGAAGGTGGCCTCCGCCAGCCAACAGGCGGATGATACGTCCTTCCGCCAGCGCACCATCCATGCGCAGGACAGGGATCTGGGCAGCCGTTCTGTGCTTCAGAGCGAAACGGATTTGATCTGGTATCCGGCGGAGGTGAATACTTCCATCCGGCCCGGCTGGTTCTGGCACGAAAGCGAAAACGACCAGGTGCGTCCGCTGGAAAAGCTGATCGACATCTACGAGAAGTCTGTAGGCGGCAACGCCACGTTCCTGCTGAATATTCCGCCCACAAGGGAAGGGCTGTTCCATGCAAACGACGTGGCCCGGCTGCGGGAGCTTGGCGAATATCTTCGCAACAGCTACGGCACGAATCTGGCGGAAGGTGCAAGGCTGACAGCTTCTCCGGCTGCACCGGGGCACGACATTGACTGTGCCCGTACTGCGGATGATGCGTATTACCTGCCCGCAGCCGAAAACGGCACGGCGGAGATGATTCTTCGCTGGGACGCGCCGCAGACCATCCGCCGGGTGGTGCTGATGGAGCAGATGATGTGCAGCCAGCGGGTGGAGCGTTTCGCCATCGACGCAGAGGTAAACGGCGCATGGCAGCAGGCGGCAAAGGGAACGGTCATCGGGCACAAGCGGATTGTGGCGCTTCAGGGCGTGACAACTGCCGCGATGCGTATCCGCATTCTGGACGCAAGGGCTGCGCCGACGCTGCGGTTTATTGGAGTGTATGCTTAAGAGAACGCCGCACCATTGGTACGGTATTTTCTTAAAAAACAGGGCGTTTCCTACGACTTTGCCGGAAGAAACGCCCTCAGTCTGTCGAAAAAACCAAGTTGGCCGTCGTTGCCCGCAAACAGCGCTTCGCTGGTTTGCGGGAAATGTGCTGCAGCACAAGGGTTAGGGGCTCTGCCCCTATAACCCCGGCAGGAGGCAGTGCCTCCTGCACCTCCACTTTTTTGACACTCTGTGGGCGTTTCCTACGGCTTTGCCGGAAGAAACGCCCTTCTTTTACCAAACATTCTGCCGGACAGCGTGGGGGAGCTGTCCGGCAGGGGGGCCGCTGCGGCGGGTATGGGCAGCAGCGCTAACGGGGCATTTTCCGCCATCTGCTGCTTGCAAAAATTTTGATTTATGACGCTATATCTTACGAAAAATGCGCTCGTTATCGCACCGCCTTATTTGGACGGTATTACTTTAGAAAAATTCAGACAAAGCAGCTCCTTTTGAACGCCGAAAGTTATATTTTCTCCTTCAGTTCCTCCGGCAGTTTCCGCCGCCACCAGCCCGCGCGGTAGGCGATGATGGTCATCAGCATACTGGTGACCCAGGCCAGCAGCAGGGAGGCATAGAGCATGTCGGGATTGCCGTGAGGCCACACGTCCGAGCGGGTCAGGAAAGCCAGCAGGTAGGCCGCGGGCATCCGCAGAATGACGGTGGAAATGATGCTGATCCACATGGGAATCATGGTTTCGCCCGCGCCGCGCATTTCTCCCTGCAATACCTGACTGACCGCAAAGCAGAGATAGCCTACGGAAAGCCAGCGCAGACCCCGCTGACCGATCGCCAGCACGTCCTCGGTAGAGGTAAACAGGCCGATGAGATTATGCCCGAACAAAAGAATGCACAGAACCAGTACCGCCGCGACGCTGAGGGCCAGCAGCATCAGATCCCTTGTGCCCTGACGGAGGCGATCCGCCCGGCGAGCGCCGATGTTCTGACCTACGTAGGTGGTGGCGGCGGTGCCGAAGGTAAAGTTCGGCATCATGGCGAAGCCGTCCACGCGCATAACGGCCACGCTGGCGGCGATGACAGAAGTGCCCATGGAATTGGTCAGATTTTGGACGATGATGGCGGAAAGGGAGAAAATGGCCTGCGTAATGCCCGCCGGAACGCCCAAAGAGCACAAACTGGCAATGATGGACCAGTCAGGCTTCAGCGTTTGACGGTTTACGTCCACCACCTGCCGCATCCGGCAGAGACGGATCAGGCACATGGCGCCGGAAACCGCCTGCGCGATAATGGTGGCCCATGCTACGCCTGCAATGCCCATGTGAAATTGACTGACGAACAAAATATCCAGTACGATGTTCAAAAGGCTGGCCACCAGCAGCGAGAGCAGCGGCATCAGGCTGTCGCCCAGACCGCGCAGCACACCGGCCAGAATGTTGTAAGCCGCGCCGCCCAGAATGCCGATGAAGATGATCTGCAGATAAATGACAGCCCCTTCCAGCACGTCCGCAGGCGGAGAAACCAGCGACATCAGCCACGGGGACAGAAGATACCCCACGACGGACATCAGAAGTCCGCTGATCAGGGTCAGCAGGATAGAAGCGCCCACCACCCGGCTGAGCGTCTCCCGGTCATGGGCACCGAAATACTGGGCCGAAAGAATGCTGGCCCCGGTCGCAATGCCCATGAACAAAACCAGCAGCAGGTTCAGAATCGGCCCGGCCGTTCCCACGGCGGCCAGCGCCGTATCGCCGATGTATTGGCCTACGACGATGGAATCCACCGTATTGTAAAGCTGCTGAGCCAGATTGCCGATCAGCAGCGGAATCGAAAAACGAATCAGGCTATCCATGGGACGGCCTATGGTCATGTCCTGAACGCCAAACCAGCTTTGCAGCCAGCCGGTTTTCTTTTGCTGCATAAAAATTCCTCCTAATACTTGCCTGACATCCATTGTAACAGTAAGAAAAAAGAAAGGCAAGGGAAAAGCGCATTTTCCCTGACATGCTGCAAGGAAAAACGCCCGGCCTTGCAAACCAACGGTTTTGCTTCTATAATCATTAGGCGAAGCGCAAAACGCTTCACAGATTGAACGTAAGGGAGCTGAACCGGATGCGCAGCGCCTTTTATGAAAACAAATCTCTTCCTGCCCAGTTGTTCTTCGCCCGGTCTCTGAGCGATGCGCCCCATCTGCATAAGGAAATCGAGATCGTTTATGTGGCGGAAGGAGAGACCGTGGCCCATGCGGATCGAAACTGCGAAATCATTCGAAAGAACTCGGTTTTTATCAGTTTTCCCAATCAGATCCATTTTTACGAATCCTGTCATCCGGGTGATTATTATGTCTTGATCGTCCGTCCGGAGCTGTTTTTTGGCCTGAGCGCAACGTTTCGGGATTATATTCCGGAACGGAATACGGTCGCAGAGGCGCAGGAACTGCTTCCTTATATCCATCAGGCTTTTTCGGCGGAAGAGGAATACCGGGACACGATGATCGCCGGAAGCCTGTCCATGATGATGTGCCGCCTGCTGCCCCGGCTTTCTCTGCGCAAGAAGCTTGAAACGGGAAATTCCACCCTGCACAGTATTCTGGAATATTGCGAGCAGAATGCGGCAGGCCCGATGGAGCTGGAAACGGTAGCCGAAGCGCTGCATTTGAGCCGCTTCTATGTTTCCCGGCTGCTGAGCCGGGAGCTGTGCATGGGCTTCAGCGAATATGTGGGGCTGCTGCGGGTGAAACGGGCCTGCGATCTCCTGTCGGACACGGATAAAAAAATAGCCGACATCTCGGAAGATGCCGGCTTTTCGACGATTCGTTCCTTCAACCGCGCTTTTGCGCGGCATATGAACATGACGCCGATTCAGTACCGAAAGATGCTCAGAGACGCTCAGGCCAGCGAATTGAGGTAGTTAATGCTCATTTCGGCGCACTCCATGGGCGTTTTGCCCATGCTGGGCTGATCCTGCTCCACAACGACCCACTCCGCACCGGCGTCCTTGGCCGCCGCGAGGATGGAGGAGAAGTCCTGCTTGCCATAGCCGACGGGACGGAATTCGAACTTGTTGGCTTCTTCTTCCTTCTTATCGTCATCAATGCCGATCAGGGCGTACATATGCTCGCTCTTTTCGCCCGCAAAGTCCTTCAGATGGACGATATGAGCCCGGCCGGTGTATTTGCGCAGGTAGGCGCTGGGGTCTTCCCCGGCTACCTTGACCCAGCAGGTGTCCACTTCGGTTTCCAGAATATCGGCGGGCACTTCCTTGTAGAGGATGTCCAGCGCATATTCGCCGTTCAGCTTCACAAATTCGAAGTCGTGGTTGTGATAGCATAGCTGCATGCCCAGCGCCTTGGCCTTTTCGCCCAGCAGCTTCGCGCCGTCGATCACTTCCTGGAATTTGGGCTGGCCGGGGCGATATTCCTCGGTCAGATAGGGGATCACGACAAATTTGCAGCCGATGTCGGCATACACCTTCAGCACGCCGTCAGGATCGTTTATCATATCCACAAAGGGAACGTGAGCGGACAGGGGAACGAGGCCGATTTCCTTGCACAGACCGCGAACTTCCTCGGCGGAATGGCCGAACAGACCGGCGAACTCGACCGTATCATAGCCCAGCGCCTTTACCTTGCGCAGGGTTCCTTCAAAGTCCTTTTCCAGATCGTCACGGACGGAATACAGCTGCAGACCAATGGGAAAATTCATAGCGATTTCTCCTTTTCACAGGTCGATCAGATTTCAGGAATGTTGATCTCCACTTCGTGGCCGATCTCGTTGGACTTGAAGATGCCGTCGATGATGGCCTGGTTGTAGAGAATCTGGCTGGTGGGCACGGGAGCCTTGCCGCCGGTGATGATGGCGTCCAGGAAGGAACGGATCTTCTTGTCCCAAAGGTCGCTCTTGTCCTCAATCAGCGGAATGGTGGTCTCCACAGGAGCGCCGGCCACGTCGTGGTAGAGGGTCATGGGCTTGTCAAAGCTGCCGTTCCAGCATTCGGTGGAAGGAATGCGCAGGCCGCCCTTGGTGCCCAGAATCAAGGTGTCGCCGGTGGTGTCCATGTGCATGTACCAGGAAATGCGGAAGTCCACGATCACGTCGCCGTCCAGACGGATGTAAGCGGAAGCAAAGTCATCCACGGAGAACTTCTTGGCGCATTCGGGCTTGCCGACAGCCGCATAGGCTTCGGGAGTCTTGCCGCCGAAATCGCTGGCGCGGCCGGTGACGGTCAGGGGCTTGGGATAGCCGATGGCGTTCAGCACCATATCCAGCGCGTAGCAGCCGATGTCGCCCACAGCGCCGATACCGGCCTTGTCGTTCTCGATGAAGGTTTCGGACCAACTGACCGGAATGCCGTGACGGCGGCCGCCGCCGGTCTGGATGTAGTACACGCGGCCCAGTTCGCCGGACTCGACGATCTTCTTGATCATCTTCATGTTGGCGTCCAGACGGGGCTGGAAGCCGACGGAAACGATCTTGCCGCTCTTCTTTTCAGCCTTGCAGATGGCCACGGCTTCGTCCAGCGTGACGGTCATGGGCTTCTCCAGCAGCACGTTCAGGCCATGCTCCAACGCATAGATGGTGCATACGGCATGGTTGCGGTTGTACACGCACACGCTGACGGCGTCCATGGGCACGGTGTCGATCATCTGCTTGTAGTCTTCGAAGGTGGGGGCTTCCACGTTGTATTCCTTCAGGAATTTCTCGGCCTTGCCGGGGATCAGGTCGCAGGCGGCCACGATCTCTACGTCAGGCTGATGCTGATAGGCGCGGATGTGGCTGTGGGCGATTCCGCCGGTGCCGATGATGCCGATGCGCAGCTTTTTATCGCTGTAAACGGCTTCTTTTTCGGTCATATCGGTGCTGAAGTTGTTCATATCAAGAGCCATGTCTGTTTCCTCCCTTTAGTCGTTTAATCGTTTTCGAGGGGTTTCTTTACGTGCGGGCATTCGAGCGCGTCTACGCGGCGAATGGGAGCAGCCCAATGGATGGCGTTACGGATGACCTGAAGAATTTCCGGCTGATAATAGATGGGGAATTCCTCATGGCCGGGCTGGAAGTAGAAGATACGTCCGTTGCCGCGGAAGAAGCAGCAGCCGGAGCGGAACACCTCGCCGCCCTCGTAATTGCCGATGAAGACCAGCTGGTCGGGTTCGGGAATGTCGAAGGGCTCGCCGTAGGTTTCTACATGGTCGATCTTGATGAAGCGGCCAATGCCCTGCGCAATGGGATGAGACGGATTGCAGACCCATACCAGCTCGCGCTCGGCATCCTCCCGCCAGGTCAGGTTGCAGGTGGTTCCCATCAGGCGGCGGAAAGGCTTGGAATGATGGCCGGAGTGAAGGAAAATCGCGCCCATGCCCTTCAGCACGGACTGCTGCACCCGATCCACCACTTCGTCAGGAACTTTTTCATGAGCCATGTGGCCCCACCAGATCAGCACGTCGGTTTCATCCAGCACCTGCTGGCTCAGACCGTCGGGCAGATCGTCCAGCGTGACCGTGCGAACGCTGATTTCGTCGCTTTCCATTCCTTTTTTCAGCGCTCCATGAATGCCTTCCGGATAGACGGAACGAACGGATTCGGACGTTTTTTCATGAAGACCTTCGTTGTATACCGTTACACGAATCAAGGTCTGCACCTCCCGTATACTTGGAATGCCGGGGCTTTCAAAGGCCTTTGACTATTGAAATATCCCCTTTTCATTCACCGCCATTATACAAATTGAGCTACGAAGACGCAAGTCATTCATAGCTCAGTTTGTGGACATATTTTGCACTTTGACGTTAGGGCCGGGTCACGTTCTTGATCCAGCGGTTTCCGCGGAGCCGCACCATGGCGATGATCCATTTGAAGCACTGGTCGATGCGGGTGCACAGGAAAACCAGCGGAAGCGGCAGCTTCCAGACAAAAGCCGCCAGCCAGGTCAGCGGCAGCACTACCAGCCAGCCGCAGATCATATCGACCGTCATGACAAACCGGCTGTCGCCCGCGCCGCGGTTGATGCCCACAAAGCAGGAGGCGTGATAGGTGGTGCCCAGCAGCGTTACCGCGCCGATGGCGATCATCTGCGCGGCCAGCGTGACCACATCTTCTTCCTGCCCGTAGAGGGAAATAAAGGGCTTACGCAGGCAGAAAACGATGGTGCACATGCATACGCCTACGCAGGCAAACAGCACCTGAATGGTCTGAGAATACTGACGCGCTCGGGCGTAATCCCCGGCTCCGACGGCCTTGCCCACCAGCACACAGGCTCCGCCCGCCAGCGCGAAGGTGAACATGGTGCCGAGGTTAATCATGGTATCGGTGATGTTCATGGCGCTCATCATGGTCTTGCCCAGATAGCCGATGATGGCCATTTTCAAAAGACCTACCAGCGCCCATTGCGCGTCGGTCAGGCCAACGGGCAGGCCGAATTTGGCATAGTCGCGCCACGCCCAGCCTTCATGCCGGAACAGTTCCTTCGGACGGATGGCAATGGCCTTTTGCACCCGGAAGCAGTAGTTCCATACCACGGCCAGCTCAATGATGCGTGCCGCTACCGTAGCGATGGCGGCTCCCTGAACGCCCATGGCAGGCAGACCCAGCAGGCCGAAAATCAGCAAAGCGTTCAAACAGACGTTGGACAGCAGAGAAATGATCGCGGCGTACAGCGTCATTTTGACCACTTCCACGCCCTTCAGGCTGCCGGTCAGCGCACTGGTGACGGCCAGCGGCAGATAGGCCAGACAGGCGATGCGCAGATAGGAAATGGCGATAGGGGTCAGCTCCGCCTCCTGACGATCCAGCACAACGGAAATAACGGCGTTGGGGAACAGCTCGATCACGGAAACGATCACCGCCGCAAAAAGCAGGCAGACGGAGAAGGTGACTGCGAAGACCCGCTTGACCGATTCGGTGTCCCGCTTGCCCCAGTATTGGGAAATCAGCACCATCGCGCCGCCGCCCAGACCTGACAGAGCCGCCGTCACAAAGGTGCTGACGCTGTTGGCCTGCGAAACCGGAGCCAACGCTTCGGCATGAAAACGGGAAACCATCACGTTGTCCGCCATCAGCACCAGCAGGGAAATCAGCGACTGAAGGGCGGCAGGCAGCGAAAGACGCACCAGCGTCTTGTAAAATTCCTTATCCTTGACAAAAAAAGAGGGCTTCATCCCCATCATCCTTTCCTTCCCCTTCCTTCACTCACTTCCCTAAAGAAGCGTCAACGCGGGTCAGTATAGCACAGCCGTGTTTTTTCGGCAAGAAGCAATCCTGTCAGTCCCATTTCCAAAACGTTTTTTGCCGTCAGGCAGGAAATGGCGGGGAGGATAGAGAATGTTCTTACAAAACTGAATTATCAATGACACAGGAGGAATGAAACGATGACGAAAGAGACGATTTGCTGCAGCGAGTGCTGTTTGGGAATCGAGCTGGGCTCCACGCGAATCAAGGCGGTGCTGATTGATTCCACCCACGCCCCGGTGGCCATGGGCGTTCACGATTGGGAAAACCGGCTGGAAAACGGCGTGTGGACCTATCATATGGAGGACGTCTGGCAGGGCGTTCAGGACGCTTTCGCCGATCTGCGCAAAAATGTAAAGGAACAGTATGGCGTGGAGCTGACCCGCCTTGCCGGTATCGGTATTTCCGCCATGATGCATGGTTATCTTCCTTTCGACGCTAAGGGAACGCTGCTGGCGCCCTTCCGCACCTGGCGCAATACCATGACGGCTCAGGCCGCCGAAGAGCTGACGGAGCTGTTCCGGTTCAACGTTCCGCAGCGCTGGAGCATCGCCCATCTGTATCAGGCGATTCTGAATCGGGAAGCGCACGTGAAGGACGTTGCCTTTTTGACGACGCTGGCCGGTTATGTGCACTGGAAGTTGACGGGCCGCAAGGTGCTGGGCGTAGGAGACGCTTCCGGCATGTTCCCCATTGACAGCGAAACGATGGATTATGACAGCCGCATGGCGGATGCTTTCGATGAAAAAACAGCGCCGATGCATTTTGGCTGGAAGCTTCGGGAGATCCTTCCAAAGGTGCTGAACGCGGGCGAGGACGCGGGAACCCTGACGGAAGAGGGCGCGAAGCTGCTGGATCCCACCGGGACGCTGGAAGCCGGAATTCCGATCTGCCCGCCGGAAGGAGACGCGGGCACGGGCATGGCCGCCACAAACAGCGTGGCTGTCCGCACGGGCAATGTGTCCGCCGGTACGTCCGTGTTCGCCATGGTCGTGCTGGAAAAGCCCCTGAGCAGGGTCTATCCGGAAATCGACATGGTGACGACCCCTTCCGGCAAGCCGGTAGCCATGGTTCACTGCAACAACTGCACCAGCGATATCAATGCCTGGGCGAAAATGCTCTATGAGTTTACCGGCGCGGCAGGGCTTGACATGCAGAAGGGCGATGTGTATACGGCGCTGTTCAACGCGGCCATGAAGGGCGAAGCGGACTGCGGCGGCGTCCTGAACTACAGCTATCTTTCCGGCGAGCCGATCACCGGGATGGAAGAGGGACGGCCCATGCTGGTTCGTCTGCCGGCCGCTTCCTTCAGCTTTGCCAACTGCGCCCGTTCGCTGGTGTACGGCGCCATCGTGACACTGAAGCTGGGCATGGATATTCTGGCCCGTGAAAACGTGCGTATGGATTCTCTGCTGGGCCACGGCGGTTTCTTCAAAACGCCAGGCACGGCGCAGAAGCTGCTGGCCGGAGCGCTGGACACGCCGGTTTCCGTGATGAAGACGGCTGGAGAAGGCGGCCCCTGGGGCATGGCACTGCTGGCCGCCTATCGGGTGCGCCGCGAAGAAGGCGAGACGCTGGAAAGCTACCTTACCAGCAAGGTATTCGCAGATTCCGAAGGCGTCACCATCGAGCCGGATCCGGAGGATGTGAAAGGCTTCGCCTCCTATGCGCGCCGCTTTGAGGAAGGACTGGCCGCCGAGAAGGCTGCCGTCACAGCCCTGAAAGTCTGACGGAATCACGCAATAAGTGTTGCTGATAATTAAGAAAGAAGGAAGGATTTATGCTGAAAAAGCTGAAGCATGCGGTTTATGAGGCCAATATGGAGCTTCCCCGCCGGGGGCTTGTCACCTATACGTGGGGCAACGTGTCCGGTATTGATCGCGAAAGAGGGCTGGTGGTCATCAAGCCCTCCGGCGTTTCCTATGACGAACTGACCTCGGACGATCTGGTGGTGCTGGATCTGGACGGCAAGGTCGTGGACGGCGAGCTGAATCCTTCGTCCGATACGAAAACCCATCTGGAGCTATACAAGGCTTTCCCGGAAATCGGCGGAATCGTTCACACACACAGCCCCTACGCCGTTGGCTGGGCGCAGGCGGGACAGGATATTCCCGCCTATGGAACCACTCACGCAGATTATTTCTACGGCCCCGTTCCCTGCTGCCGGAGTCTGACGGAGCAGGAGGTAGAAGAAGACTACGAGCGCAATACCGGTCTGGTGATCGTGGAAACCTTCCGGCAGCGGGAACTGAACCCGGTTCATGTGCCCGGAGCCATTTGCCGCAACCACGGCCCCTTTACGTGGGGCAAGGATGCGGCTCAGGCGGTCTACCACGCCGTGGTGCTGGAAGAGGTGGCCAAAATGGCGGTCTATACCCGGCAGATCGCCCCGGACGCCGAACCTGCTCCGCAGCATGTGCTTGATAAGCACTTCATGCGCAAGCATGGGCCGAACGCCTATTACGGCCAGAAAAAATAAGGATTACAAAAACACCGGCGGAGTTCATCTCGAATCCGCCGGTGTTCTTTTTATAAAGGGTATTTTCAGAAATGCTCCTCCTGAGAAAGCCGTCCGCAGCTTCCCCGGCAGACGAGACGCGGCTCAAAAAGGATCGTCTGCGGGTCGGAATGATCTCCGTGGATTCTCTTCATCAGAAGGTCCATGCCGCTTTTCACCATGTCGCGGGTGTTGTAGTCCACACTGCAAAGGGGAGAAGGCAGATGCCATGTGCCCTGAATGTTGTCAAAGCCGACAAGCGCGAAATCTCCGGGAACCTTCCAGCCGAGGTTTTTCATCAGCAGGCGCGCGTTCCAGGCCTCCATATCACAGAAAACAAACAGACCATTGACGCCCTGTGCTTTCCATTCCGTCAGCTGCCTGCAGATGGAGTCATCGTCCGGACAGACGGCGACGGGACACTGCTCCGGCGAAAGACCGGCTTCATGGCAGGCCCGCAGAAATCCGGCCCGGCGCTGTTCGCTGCTGAAAACCACGTCGTAGCTATTAAGAAAAGCGGGGCGGCGACCGGCTTCCAGCAGATGTTTCGTCGCCAGATAGGCCCCTTTCTCTTCATCGCAGATAATGCAGTCGTCCTGTCCCTTCTTTAGATAACGCGCCATAAGCACATAGGGGATTCCAACGGCCTTCAGACGGTCGATGCTGGGTTGGGAGCCCCTGCAGGGAAAGAGAAGGATTCCGTCCACCTGACGGCTGATGGCAGTTTCGATCAGCTTGTATTCCTGCGCCGGGTCATCCCGGGAACAGAAGATCAGCAGGGAATATCCTTCTTCTGTGGCGGCGTCCTGAATATCATCCGTCATGCGGCCATAGTATGGATTGGACATCCCGCCAACGATCACGCCCAGGGTTTTCGTCTGCCCGGAACGGAGAGAACCGGCCATTTCATTGCGCACGTACCCCATTTTTCGGGCTGTTTCTTGAATTTTCCGGCATGTTTCGGCGGAAATGTCCGGCTTGTTTTTCAGCGCCCGGGATACAGTGTTGGCGGTATAGCCGGTAGCGCGGGCCACATCCTGCAGCGTGACGCGTTTCCCTGGAACGGTCGGCATAGGGGAGTCCCTCCTTGGCGGATAGATGAATGATGGTAGGGATTGTAGCATAGCTGTTTATAGCTTGTCAATTTTGCGCAGGTTTGTCAAGCATGCGGTCGGAACGGTAGCGGCGGAATCCCTAGCCCTTGTGCCGCAGCATATTTCCTCACAAATCAGCACAGCAATGTTTGCGGGCGCCAATGGCCAATACGGCTTTTTCGACAGGCTTTCTTCTGCAGCAGTTGTTTGCAGTAGCTGTTGCACAGTATGGCCGTGCCGCTCCCCGCACTACAATGGCATACTCGCTTTCCTGGTTCGGAACTCTACCGGAGAACAATGAAAGTACTGCCCGAATACGTAGGTGAAATGCTTGGCAGAAGGAAAGCCAACAGCCTGCGCGATCTCCCGAACCTTGAGCTGAGTATCGGAAAGGAGCGCTGCGGCGTTTTCCATACGTATCCGTAACAGGGTTTGAGAATAGCTGGAACCCATTTCACGATGAAAAACCGTACTCAGATAGGCCGCTGTCACCCCTAATTCTTCGGCTACAGAAGTCAGACTAATCGGATCGGCATAATGGGTTAAGATATATTCCTGTGCTTTTTGTACCAGCCCGTTTTTGGCAGAGGCCTGCATAGAAATGGAAATTCCTTGTTCCCGTTGGTTGGATGCGGCTTGAATCGCCATAAGGGAGAGAGCGGCGGAAAGTTCCTCTTCATCGATCGGCTTGAGCAAATAGTCTGAGATGTTCAGCCGAACGGCAGTGCGGGCATAATCAAATTCGTCATAGCCGGAAAGAATCAAAATGGGGATATTTTTCTTTTGCTCGCGCAGAATGCGCGCCATTTCCAATCCATCCATAACCGGCATCCGAATATCCGTCAGAACACCGTCAAAGTTTTCTTTTTGCAGCTTTTCCAGCGCTTCAGCGCCGTCGCAGGCAATATCGGCGGTTTCCCATTCCGGGCAGAAATTCGTCAGATTGGCGGCAAGATAGTCTCGCATCAAATCCTCATCCTCAACGATCAACGCACGATACATGAGCTTCTCCTTTCGGCGGCAGGCGAAGGGTTACGCAAGTACCCTGTCCCATTTTGGTTTCAAAATGCAGACCGTATTCCGGGCCGAAGCGTAATTTGACGCGACGGGCAATGTTGACCAGACCTACGCCGCCTTCCTGCTTTTCGGGATCGATCGTCGACTGAGCCAGCGCTTCCTGAAGGCGGCGTTCTTTTTCTTCTTCCATTCCAAGTCCGTTATCCCGGACGCGCAGCAAAAGGGCGTCTGCGGTTTCTTCTAGCGTGACGATGATTTTGGCCCCTCCGCGCTTGGGTTCGCATCCGTGAACCAAGGCGTTTTCAACAATCGGCTGGATCGTGAGAGCAGGAAGAAGATAGGTTTCCCATTCTGTCACATCCGGAAGCGCATATTGCAGACCGCGATAGCGCTTTTGCTGCAGGGACAGATAACTCTCCACCAGCTTCATCTCGGCACACAGGCTGATTTCCCGCCCGGCGCTGACCATGCCGCGCAGAAGCGTGGCCAGCATCGCTATGCTTTGAACAGCCTCTTCGCTTTGGTCTGTTTTTATCAGCAGATGAATGGTGTTCAGCGCGTTGAAAAGAAAATGAGGTTGAATTTGATTGCAAAGCGCCGTATATTGAGCTTCTTTTTCCAAATAACGCGCTTCGTAGATTTGCCGTGTAAGAAGGTCGTTGCGCGCCGTTTGTTCCTGGATTTGAGCCAGCATGGTATTGAAAGAATCCGCCAGGTAAGAAAACTCGTCGTGTCCGCCGGAAACGGCGCGAACGGTCAGATCGCCGCTTTGAGCGGTGTGCATCAGCTGTGTGATGTGAAACATGGGCCGCAGGAAAACCTTTACCAAAGGAATAGAAACCGCTACGCCCAGCACTGCACACAGCAGTGCAAAAGCCAGCGCCTTGTTTCTTGCACTTTCGGCAGCTGCTGTTAATACATACATGGAATGTATATCAATAATGCGCCAGTCCGTTGTACGAAGCCGCTGAGAATGAACCAGGTATTCCTTATCTGCCAGACGAAATGAAAAATCTTCGACATCTGATTCAAATGGATGCGAGGGATTTAGCGCAGCGGCCAGCTCAGCCTGCCCCGTTTGATTATTGCTATACATCTGGTTCCCAGCCTCGTCCCAAATGAATAAAGCTTCGCCCGCCTGGATTCCCGCCCTGTCACAAACTGCTTTAATTCCCTGATAGTTGGCGTCAACCCGAATGACGCCTACCGGGTTGGCGCTGTTGCTCATGCTGTTGATTCGCTGAACAACGCTGAAAACCTCCAAAGAGCCTCGTCCTTCTCCTTCGTGATGAGCAGGCAGAAAAACCGCCGTGCGGCTGCTAAGAGCCTGCTGGTACCACGCCTCCTTCGAATATCCATCCATTGCTGCGCTTATGCGCATTTTACTGCTGGAATAAACGCCGTTGCTGAAAATAGACGCCCGGAGGATGTCGCTTCGCGGAAGGGTCATTACTTCTGCCAGATAATCTTCGATGATCCGCTGTTTATTCAGCTTTTCCGCCGCGGTTGTGGGCGTGCTTTCCAACTGCTCCATCACTCGCTTGTTATAATAGGGAGAAAGGCAGAGACGGAACAATTCGTCAATATAGGTATCCAAATTGATGCTTAGCTGCTCCAAAAGCTGGCGCGTCGATTGAGTGCTCTGGGCGATCAAATCGTTTCGGTAGCTCCGGTCGCTGAGAATCGTTGCAGCAGAAACAGAGATAAGAATCAAAACGGAAATCATCAGTAAGAGCTTCTGTTTTACGCTTCCTCTCAGCATTACGCTCACCTCTCTAGCATTATAGCCACTTTCATTTTGGAAAGCAATGCGCTGAAACCCCCATCTAAAAAAGAGGAACCGTTTTCCAAAGAATACGGTATTTCCCTTTTGCAAATATGTTCTATAATCAATGGCAGAAGAGGCTTGGCTCATCTAAAATGTTAAGCCCAAAAAAGGAGGAGCAAACATGAAACGTACTCTGGCATGGTTGCTGACACTGGTTCTTTGCCTGACGGCCTGTTCGGCGGTTGCCGAAACGAAGGTGAGCTTTTTCACCGGCAAGATTGAAACAGTCGATTTGCTCAACGAAATCATTGATGGTTTTAACGCAGCCAACCCCGGCATTGTGGTGGAGCAGGAATACCAAAATGATGCCAGCTCCATCATCAAGGTGAAATTCGCCAGCGGTGAAGTGCCCGATGTGATGACCACGTATGAGCAGGAATTTGTGGATCAGGGCAAGTACATGGATCTGAGCGGCATGAACGAATGGTGGGAACGCCTGATTCCCTCCATGCGGGAAAGCTGCACGGATTTGAAGACTGGCAAGCAGTATCGCGTCTGCACCAACATGACCATGGCCGGTTTCTTCTACAACAAGGAGATCTTCAGCAAACTGGGACTGACCCCCGCGACTACGTGGGATGAATTTGTGCAGAACCTGACCGTGATCCGCGAAAAAATGCCCGATGTAGATCCCTGGTTTATCTTTGGCAAGGAAGCCTGGCATCTGGGACATCTGATCGAGTTCATTCCCCACGGCTATCTCAAGCAGAGCTTGGGAGCGCTGGAATGCAAAACCGCCATGCTGAATAACGATTCTGCCAAGCTGAACTTTGGCGCTTCGGACGGCTGTATGGCTGTGTTTGCCCAGAACCTGCTGGATCTTCAGGCGAAGGGACTTATCAACGAAGACGTGCTTACCGCCACCAGCGATAACTGCGTTGAAGCTTTCGTCACCGGTAAAGCCGCTATGTTCTCCAATGGAATGTGGGCGCTTTCCGGCATTCTGGAAGCCAACCCTGATATGGCGGATAAAATCGGCTTCGCACCCTATCCTGCCTATATGCCCGACAGTCAGCCCGTGGTACTTTGCGCGGAGGACAGCGGCTATTCCATCTCTGCGACCACCCAAAATGGCGATGCAGCCAAGGCGTTCCTGAGCTATCTGTTCAGTGCCGAGAATCAGAAGAAATACGCCGAAGCTCTGGGCTCTCCCAGCGCGTTTACGGACGTAAACGCCGAATGGGCTCCTAAGGCATTCGCCGAGGAAGTCAACACTGCGTTGAGCAGTGCTGTGAACATTGGTTTCACCAACGAAAAACCCGCAGGATTTAGCGGCGATGACGCCGGACGTATGGTGCAGGATCTGCTGGCCGGAACCTATGACGCGCAGAGCTTTGCTCAAGCGTATGAAAAAGCCTGGAACGAAGGTTTCTAAACGAAGGCTTTGCAGGGTTCTAACCGAAAGTAAGGTCTTATAAAACGTTGCAGGGAGACGTCTGGGAGCTTTCTGGCTCCCATCCCAGCGAAAGGGCGAAAGCCTTATGGGTTTGGCAGCGTCCTCCCTGCAACCTTTTTATTTCCTTGTACCTTTGTAAAGGATGATGGTTGTCATGAAGCAGAAGCGAAAAGATCTGACACAGTGGATGTCTCTGCCCGCCTTACTTTTGTATGGCTTGTTTTTCGTCTACCCCTTGCTGAAGGGAATCGGAATGAGTATGACAGACTGGGACGGCATGGGCGAAGCAAAGTTTGTCGGTCTTGCCAATTTTGCCCGTTTCTTTCAGGACGCCCGCGCCATGGGCGATATCCGAACAACGCTCATTTATGCGGCAGGAAGCGCCCTTCTGCTCAATCTGGTGGGCCTCGGCTATGCATTTTTAATGGAAAAGCCTTTTCCATGCCGCAGTCTGACACGGGTCATCATCTATCTGCCTGCCATCATCAGCCCGCTGATTATGGGATATATCTGGTATTTTTTGCTTCAGCCAGGCAGAGGGTTTCTGTATTATGCTGTCCGGCAGCTGGGCGCGGAGTTCTTTCTGGGGAAATGGATGAGCAGCTATCCTGCCACGATGGCGGTGCTCATCTTTGTGAATGTATGGCAATATGCGGGAATGACTATGATCATTTATCTGGCGGGGCTCAAAAGTATTTCCGGCGATATCCGGGAGGCCGCCGTAATGGACGGAGCCAATACGTGGCAGCGCTTTACCCGCGTAACGCTTCCCCTTTTGATGCCTTCCATTCGTATCAACGTGGTAACGAATATTATTGGATCTTTATCCGTTTTTGATATTATTATGGCGCTCACCGAAGGAGGACCCGGTTATTCTACCGAAAGTCTGAGCATTTATATCATGCGTATGTGCTATGGCAGCCGCACGGGGTATTCCACCGCTGTGGCAATGATTTTGTTCTTAATCATTCTTCTGCCGGTTCTCGTTTCCCTCCGGCTGACCAGGGAAAAGGAGTGAGCATAATGAAAGAAAAGAAGACGCTGCGTTTTTTCCGGATGCTTCTTGTCGCCGTCATTTGTGCTATATGCCTGATTCCGTTTTATGTGCTGCTGATTTTATCTCTGAACGAACCGTCGCGCGTGTTTTATGAGGGCAACATTTTTGTGCCCACCTTCACCTGGAGCAACTATGGGGTTGCATGGGCGAAAAGCCGTGTGGGTCAGGCGATGATCAATTCTGCTATCATCACCTTTGGCACGCTGGGCCTGACCATTTTGCTCGGCGGAATGGCAGGCTATGCCATCGCGCGCCGCAGCAGCGCTTACAATCGATTTGTATTTTCCCTGCTGATCGGCTGCATGATGTTTCCCGGAATCATCAATACGGTGCCGCTGTATACGTTGATGCGGAGAATCGGCGCGGTTAATACGCTGTGGGGGATGATTCTGGTCTGTTCCGCATTGGCCATGCCGTCGGCGGTATTTATCTACACCACTTTTATACGCGCGTTGCCCATAGAACTGGATGAAGCGGCGGAAGTAGACGGCTGCACGGGCTTCCGTGCCTTTTGGAAAATCATCTTTCCCGTTTTGAAACCAGCTACCGCAAGCTTTGTGATTTTGAACGGTTTTGGGGTGTGGAACAACTACGCGCAAGCGGCTTTTTTCCTGCAAAGCAAAGATAAACAGAACATCCCTCAGGCCATGAGCGTTTTCTTCCAACAGTTTGGCGGCGCAAAATGGCATTTGATGGCGGCAACGGCCGTTATTGCCATCATTCCTGTTGTCGTTATATTTCTGATTTTCCAGCGGCAGTTTATGGAGGGGTTGACGGAAGGAGCGGTAAAGGGATGAACGAACTGAGCACGTTCAAGGGCCGATATGAGCCTGGCGAATCAATCAAACTGCATTTAACCCATCAGACAACGGCTGATCATCTGGAATGGAGCCTTTTCCATTTGTGGAAAGAAATTCAGCAGGGAACAAAGCCGGTTTCCGGTTATGATTTCTGTTTCTTCCTGCCGCCCCTTCAGGAAGGCGGATATGGGGTGGAAATCACCCTGTACGCCAAGGATCATCCGCTGGAACGGCTGCAAACGGCGGTAAACGTGGGTGGAAGCGTGGTACGCTATGGCTTTCTCAGCGACTTTCTGCCGGAAGATGACCGTGATGTGGAAGCTCTGGCAAAGTACCATATTGACCATGTGCAATTTTATGACTGGTCCTGGCGACACGATACGCTGGTAGCCCCAAGCGATCAATATCAGGATATGATGGGCAAGAAGAATCAGCTTTCGGTCATATGTCAAAAGATCGCTTCCTGTCACGAGCGGGGAATGCTGGCTATGGCCTACGGCGCGGTTTATGCCGCCAGCCGTTCCTTTTGGGAGCAGCACCGCGATTGGGGGTTGTACGGTGCGACCGATCACCCCATGACTTTTATCGATACGTTCTATTATATGGATCTGGAGAGCCCCTGGCGGCTGCGCCTGATGGAGCAATACCGCAGCGCCATCACACAATGCGGATTTGACGGAATCCATATGGATACCTATGGGGAGCCTAAAAAAGCCCGTAATGTACGGGGAGAGCTTCGATGCCTGGAACAGGAATTTGCGCCTCTTATCAAGGATACCGGCGCTTTTCTAAGGGATTCCGGGATACCGGCACCCCATCTGATTTTTAACAACGTGGGAACTTGGCCTGTAGAAAAAACGCGCGATGTTCCGCAGGACGCAGTTTATATGGAGCTGTGGGCCCCGATGGATCGTTACCGGCATCTGCGGCAGGCAGCGCAGCTAAGCGAAAACCGCCCCTGCGTTTTGGCTGCTTATCCTGCACCCTTTCGAACCGATACGCCGGAGCGCGCCCTATATAGCGAGCTTTTCCTCTCTTTTGCGATCGCGCTTCTGGGAGCGACACAGCTCTTCTTGGGAGAAAACAATGCCGTTGTCACCCAGGGTTACTACGCGGACTATTCGCCTTTGAATTCCGATCAGCAAAATTGGGTCAAACGTTATCAGGACTTTTTTGTCCGTTATGAAGAACTGCTGTATAACAGCTCCATGCGCGACGTAACATGGACTCATTGCGGCGGTGACAACCTGGAATACCGTTTTGAGTTTCCTTTTTCGGCGGACGGCGAGGCCGGGAAAATATGGCTGATGCTGCGTGAAAACGAACGCTGCAAACTGATAGGGTTCGTCAATTTATGCGGGAATGACGACGATCATTGGAATACAGGCAAAGAGGCGCCTGTTGAGCAAAGAAATCTGACGGTTCACGTTCTGGCAGATTCCCCCTGCGGCGTATGGTTCGCTTCCCCGGATATAGAAAACGGTCGTTCCCTGCCGTTGGCATTTCAAAATCGCAGTACGAATTTAGGAAACGAAATCACTTTTGTGATCCCGAAGCTGATCAGCTGCGGCATTGTATGGATGGAACTTTGAACCTTTTTTCCGCATACAGACTGCCTCGCCGAAGGGCAGAACGAAGAGGAATGCCCAAGAAACCGGCAGCGGGCGCGCTTCCCTGCCCGCGCCGTCCGCTGCCAAAAAGAGCGGCATTTCTGATCCGCCCATGAGATTTGAGACGCTATTTGGTTGGTTTGCGGCAACGCTGCTGTACCATATAGGGTCTCTTTTTTGACTCTGGTGTTCAATAGGCATTGCAGCTCTGCAAGCGCATCCACAATTTGTCCATTTTGGGTCTTGACATGCTGAATGATCTATGATATTATAAATTCAGAAAGGACATTATCGTTAATGTTAACGGTAATGCTCTGAGAGGCGTTTCTATTTTACCGTTTTCGTATCACCTGACTCGATTTGAAGAAGCGTTGGGAGCTTCTCAAAATAAAGAAGGAGGGTACACCCATGAAAAAAATCATTGCTACTATCCTCACACTCTGCATGGTTCTCGGTCTGGCTGGCGCTGCCAGCGCGGAAGCCACCACGCTGACGATGTGGACCTTCATCGCGCAGCATCAGGAGTTCTACGAGAGCATGGCTCAGCTGTGGAACGAGCAGAACCCTGAGCGGCAGATCGACCTTCAGGTAACCACCATCGGCTATGACGACATGCACAACAAGTACAAGATCGCTTTGCAGGCCGACGAAGGCGCGCCTGATCTGTGCGATGTGGAGCTGGGCCAGTTCCCCAATGTGCTCACCTTCAGCGACAAGCTGACTGACCTGACCCCCTATATGCAGGATTATATGCCTGATCTGGTCAAGGCCCGCTTCGAGATCTACGCCAAGGACGGCAAGTATTACGGCGCTCCCACCCACGTTGGCGCCATGGTCGCCTTCTACGATGTAGAGCTGCTGGCCTCTGCCGGTGTGGACTACAAGGAGATCAAGACTTGGAACGACTGGCTGGAAGCCGGCAAAAAGCTGAAGGCCGCCGTGCCGGATGCCTGGATGGGCACCGTGGAAACCAGCACCCAGTGGGTCGCCAGCCTGATGCTGGCCCAGCAGGGCGCGGACTGGCAGGATGGCGAGAAGGCTTTCGTAGACACTCCCGAAGTGGCGAAGCTGGTGGATATGCAGAAGTCCTGGCTGGAAGCCGGCATCTGTGAAACCTGCCCCGGCGGACAGCCTGATACCGAAGAAGGCAAGGCTTATATCGCCAACAACAAGATCGCCTGCGTCATCATGCCCTTCTGGTACATGAGCCGCTTCACCGGCGAAATCGGCGATTCCTGCAAGGGCCGCTACGTTGTAGCTCCCTGCCCCGTGTTTGAGGAAGGCCAGATCCGTTCCATCGGTCAGGGCGGAACCGGCACCGTGGTTTACGCGAACGGCGCTGATACCGAACTGGCGGCCGACTTCCTGGTGTTCGCCAAGATTTCTCCCACCGGCAATGAGAAGATCTGGAGCTTCCTTGGCTTTGACCCCATCAACACCGCTGTTTGGGACAACGACGCCATCATGAAGACCGATGATAATCCCTTCAATCAGTATTTCGTCGGCTATCCCGTGGACGCTCTGATTGAGGTTCGCGATGAGATCGGCTACGTGCTCTCCACTGCGATCAGCCCCACCATCAACAACTACCTGGGCACCACCCTGTGGAACGAAGTGTACGTGGATGGCGTGGACACTGCCGAAGCGCTGACCAACGCTCAGGAGGCCATCGACAGCGACCTGTTCTAAGCCGCTGGATCATTGCCGAAAATTGGCAAGCCGGGCGCATGGGAGCTTGCCTCCCATGCGCCTTTCCCATTTTTTCAACCATGCGCGCGTCGCGACGAACGCCGTGCGTGAAAGGAGCGCTGAAACATGCAAGTTGAAAACCGCCCCTCCACTTTGGAGATGAATCATGCGCAGCTCCGCCGCAAGCGCATGAAAACCCTTCCTTTCCTTGTTATCGGTGCGCTTTTGATCGTTCTGAGCGTGGCAGCGCTGTTTTCTCTCAGCGGGAAGGCAGTGCGCTTTGATACTGCCTATGATAAGGGCGGCGATCTGAGTCCCTTCTTTTTTGAAAAGCTGGAAGAAGAACAGTCCTACTCTGTATTCCAGCGTCTCTGGCTGGGATTGGCCCGCTATCGCATTTGGCCGGCGGTGGCCGGAATCGTGCTGATCGCCCTGTATGTCTTTTTCAACCGGGAACTGCTGTATTCCCAAAAGGTGGCCCCCTATGTGTTCGTAGCTCCGTTCCTGATTACCTTTCTGGTTTTTTTCCTGTATCCGCTTTTCTCTACGGTGCTGATGAGCTTTCAGTCCATTACCGGTTCCGGAACCACGTGGATCGGATGGAAAAATTACACGGATATGTTCTCCAATAAAAATTTCTATACGGCGGTGGAAAACTCGCTCATTTACATGGTCATCACCTGCGCGCTGCTGATTCCTTTTCCGCTGCTGTTTGCCTATATGCTGAATTCCAAGTCCATGAAATTCGGCGGAGCGTTTAAGACGATTTCCTTTATGCCGGTACTGTGCTCTGTGGTGGTGGCAGGCATTGTGTTCCGCATGATGTTTTCCGAACTGCCCGGCGCGCTGATGAATCAGGTGCTGACGCTCTTTGGCGGTCAGCCCATCGCGTGGCTGAAGTATAACCGCTGGACGGCCATGTTCGCGATGGTGCTGCTGTGCTGCTGGCGCTGGACAGGCATGAATATTCTGTACTATATGGCAGGGCTTAAGTCCATCCCGGGCGAACTGTACGAGGCGGCGGAGATCGACGGCGCGGGCGCGGTTCAGAAATTCCTGCATGTGGGCTGGCCACTGCTGAAGCCGACCACCATCTATGTTCTGACCATTTCCATCTATGCCGGTCTGTCCATGTTCACTGAAAGCCTGATGGTTTTCGGCACCAACAATTCTCCCAAGAATTACGGGCTGACCATCGTGGGTTATCTGTACCGCTATGGCTTTGAAAAGGTCGATAAGTTCGGCTTTGCCAGCGCGGTGGGGCTGGTGCTGCTGGCGGGCGCGATGATCATCACTGTGGCGCAGCTGTACCTGACGGGAACCATCGGCCATCGGAAGGAGGCGTAAGGACATGAGCAGGAAAGCAATTGAAACAAAGGGAAACGACGTCGGCTACAGTCCTGCGGCAAGAATTTTCCTGATGCTGTTTTTCGCAGTGCTGGCGATTCTGATCCTGATCCCGCTGTACGCGCTGCTGCTGGGCACCTTCAAGGGCGGCGCGGAGCTGTTTGTCAGCGGCCTGAATTTGGATCCCACGCCGGAGAAGCTTCACCTGCGGGCGTGGCGCTATCTGTTCACCGGCATTATGAGCAATGGCGAATATCAGCCTCACGATTACTTTATCTGGTACAAAAACAGCTTCCTGCTGGTTCTGGTGCAGGGCACGCTGACGCTGCTGATCTCTTCCATGGTGGCTTACGGTTTTTCCAAGTACCAGTTCCGCGGCAAGAATGTTCTGTTCCTGTGCGTGCTGCTGGTCATGATGATTCCGCTGGAAATCCTGATGCTTCCCATGTATACGCAGATCAACGCCATGGGCCTGCGGGACAGCTACGCCGGTGTGATGCTGCCGTTTTTGGCCAATATGAGCGCCATCTTCTTTTTCAAACAGTTTTTGGAGGGCGTGCCGGGCGATCTGCTGGATGCAGGACGAGTGGACGGCTGCACCGAGTACGGCATTTTCTTCAAAATCATCATGCCGATCATGAAGCCCGCGTATGCCTCCATGGCCGTGCTGGTGGGAATGGGCGCGTGGAACGGCCTGCTCTGGCCGCTTCTGGTCATCTCCAGCATGGATAAATACACGATTCCGCTGGGGCTGAACACGCTGTTTACCCCCTACGGCAACAACTATGACCTGATGATCACCGGCTCCTGTTTCGCTATTCTGCCCCTGCTGCTGCTCTATCTGCTGGCTCAGCGCTTTATCATCGAAGGCATGACTGCCGGTTCGGTGAAGGGCTGAATGATAAATAACTTATATCCTAAGGAGAAAGAACATGAAAAAGGCCAAACTGATTATGGACCGGGACTTTGCCATCGGAAAGATCGACCCCAGAATTTATGGTTCCTTTATCGAGCATTTGGGCCGGGCTGTATACGGCGGCATTTATGAGCCTAGTCATCCTACGGCGGATGAGAACGGATTCCGGCGCGACGTAATCGAGATGGTGCGCAGGCTGGGAGTGCCGGTGGTGCGCTATCCGGGCGGCAATTTTGTGTCCGGCTTCAACTGGGAGGACAGCGTAGGCCCTCGCGACAAGCGCCCCAAACGGCTGGATCTGGCCTGGTTTACCACGGAAACCAACGAGGTCGGTCTGCATGAATTTGTGGACTGGGCGAAAAAAGCCGATACGGAAGTGATGTACGCCGTCAATCTGGGTTCCCGCGGAGCGGACGCCGCCCGCAATGTGGTGGAATACGCCAATCATCCCTCCGGCAGCTATTGGAGTGACCTGCGCATCCAAAACGGCGCGAAGGATCCCTTCGGCATCAAACTGTGGTGTCTGGGCAACGAAATGGACGGCCCCTGGCAGATGTGCCACAAAACGGCTACGGAATACGGCCGTACCGCGTGCGAGGCCGGAAAAATGATGAAGTGGGTCGACCCTTCCATTGAACTGGTGGCCTGCGGCTCCTCTTCTTATGAGATGAGCACCTTCGGCAGCTGGGAATATCAGATGCTGGACGAGTGCTACGATCAGATCGATTATGTGAGCCTGCACCGCTACTACGGCAATCCCAGCAATCAGACGGCGGATTTCCTGGCCCGTAATATGGATCTGGACGCCTTCATCAAGACGGTCGTTTCCATCTGCGATGCGGTGAAGGGCAAGAAGCACAGCAAGAAGCAGATCAACCTCTCTTTTGACGAGTGGAATGTCTGGTATCATTCCAGTCAGCAGGATCAGGAAATCTGGAAGCGGGATAAGTGGGATCGCGCTCTGCCGCTGTTGGAGGATATTTACAACTTTGAGGATGCGCTGCTGATCGGCGCCATGCTGATTACGTTCCTCCGCAATGCGGACCGTGTGAAGGTGGCCTGCCTGGCGCAACTGGTCAACGTGATTGCCCCCATCATGACCCGCAATGGCGGCGGCGCTTGGGCGCAGACCATTTTCTGGCCGCTGATGCACGCCTCCCAATATGGCCGCGGAACGGCGCTTCGTCCGGTTCTGGACAGCCCGAAGTATGATTGCAGCGATTACACCGACGTGCCGCTGGTGGATGCTGCCGCCACGCTGGGGGACGACGGCTCCGTAACGATTTTTGCCGTAAACCGTGATCTGAAGGAAGATATTGCGCTGGAAGCCGATCTGCGGGCGTTTGGCGAGCTGAAGGTGCTGGAGCATATCGTGCTGCATCATGACGACGTGAAAGCCATCAACACCGAAGAAAACCCGAACAACGTGGCGCCGCAGGAAGGCAAGGGCGGAACGCTGGACGGAGGCCATCTGGAAGTTGTGCTTCCTTCTCTGAGCTGGAACGTGATCCGTCTGGGAAAATAAGGAAAAACATAGGATTTAAGGCCGCGCTGTCAAAGGCGCGGCCTTTCTCTTTGGAAATACAGCCGCGCGCCATAAATGTTTCTTGTTTGTTCCTTTCAGGCAATACCGCACCATTCGGCAGCGGCGCTAACGATGCCTTTTCCGCCGTCTGCTGCTTGCAAAAATCTCGATTTACCTCCAGTAAACCTTCGATTTTTGCCATTGCATCTGACGAAAAATGCATTCGTTATCGCACTGCCTCATGCGTGCGGTATTGCCCTTGTTTTTATGACAAAAAGTCTTTACGAAATAAAGAAAAAAATCTATAATAAAAGAGGAGTTTTTTTCTTGAATCATCAATCATGCAATCAACAAATCGGAAATGAGGTGCGGCACGTTGAGACGCATTGCGGAGCCGTTCGGAAAGGTGCTTTCCGATTGGATGGAAAAGAATGGATATACCGCTACCACCCTGACAAAGCGGATGAAGGAAAAAAGCCGAACCGTGATTGTCCGTCTGATGAAGGACGAAAGCGGCTACAAGAGCTGCGCCGCCTTTTGGGATCGATTTCAGAAAATGTTTCCGAACCTGAGTGCGGAGGAACGTTCAAGATTTGAAAAAAGCCTTGAAGTGGAAAAGCATGGCCTGGAACATTATCAGATTCATGCGCTTTTTCGCAGTCAGCTCATAGACAGGCCGGAGCCTGCGCCTGTGTCGGAATTGGCAGACAGAATCGCTGATTGGGCCGGAGAACGTTCCTGCCGTCTGTTGGCGCTGGGCTGTTTCGATGCGGAAATACTTTTTGCCTTTCAAAAGCTGCTGGAACGTCCGGACATCAACCTGACGGTTGAACAGCATGTATTGGAGGAAGGCACGCCCCTGCTGTATTTTTCCTTCTGGGATGGCATCCGGCTGCATTTTGATCCGCATTACCGGCTGTATCTCTACAAATGCGGCTGCTCCAAGGAAAAGACGGGCGTTTGCGCGCAAAATGTTCTGCTGCTCTGCCGTCAGGACGGTCGGCAAAGACTTCTGCGCAGAAGTGGAGAGGCGTGGCAGGATATGGAATGGAGCGGGGAGCCTGATCTGACGGGCCTTTATACCGGCATCCTGAAAGGCACGGAGGCGCTTCAGGAAACGTTTTTGAAGTTCTTCGGCGCAGATGATCTGGCAAAATTCATGTTTGCCTGCACGGCAAAGGAGCGGAACCGGGTCATCTATCAGCTGAAAGAGGATATTGGCGTTGAATTTCTGCCTGTGGATTTGCTTCGCAGTCTGATTAACGATCAGGCCGCCGCCATCGGTCTGGACTGGGAAAAGAACGGGAACGAAATTCGGGCTCTCTTCTTTTCCCGCTTTCAGAATCTGTATCAGAAAAATCAGCCTACCTATTTAACCATTACCCGCGGAGGAATGGAACAGTTTATGCGGACGGGCTGCTTATCGGATCACGTAGCCTGTTTCCGTCCCTTTACGCCGGAAGAGAGAAAATGGGTGGTGGATTTCATCTGCGCACAGGCGGAAAAATGTCCTTCTTTTTCCCTTCGTTTTCTGAAAAGTAAAAGAAAAATTCCGATGACGCTGGTTGGAATCGAGGAAGAAGGACTGGTAGTTTGCCCGTCGGATACGCGATACCGCCTTGCGGAACATTATCGGGAAGTTTTCGTTACCAACAAAACCGTTCTGGAATATTACAACAGTTTTTACTGCGACGTTCTCTGGCCGGAATGAACCGAAAGTCAGGAGGATACCCTGAAGGAACTTCGCCGGATGAATGATTTGATCTGAATTTTTGCCGCTCCGGGTCAGATGCCCCCGGAGCGCTTTTTTGAAAAAACGCCGTCCGTCCGCAAAGCTGGAAAAAAACGGATTGACGTGCTATAATCAGATTCATATATAAGGAAAGGATTTGAACCAATGGATATTACCGCCCTTCTTTGTCAGGAGTTTCATTTGAAAAAACAGCAGTGCGAGAATGTGCTCAAGCTGATCGATGATGGAAATACCATTCCATTTATTGCCCGCTACCGTAAGGAAATGACCGATTCGCTGGACGATCAGGTGCTGCGGGAGATTTTTGAACGCCTGCAGTATCTTCGCGGACTGGACAAGCGCCGGACGGAAATCGAAAATGCCCTGCAGGAGCAGGGAAACCTGACGGAGGAGCTTTCCATCAAGCTGTCGGCGGCCTCTACGCTGGCCGAACTGGAAGACCTGTACCGGCCCTTCCGTCCTAAACGCCGCACCCGGGCGACCATCGCCAAGGAAAAGGGATTGGAACCGCTGGCCTTGCAGCTGCTGATGCAGAACGAAAAGAAAAAGACGGCAGAAGAAATCGCGGAGGCTTTCGTCAATCCTGAGCGGGGCGTAGAGACCGCCGAAGACGCTTTGCAGGGCGCACGGGATATTCTGGCCGAGCAGTTCAGCGACGATGCGGACGCCCGCAAAAAGCTGCGGGAGCTGGCCTTCCGCACCGGCGTGCTGGAATCCAAAAAGGCCAAGGACGAAGACAGCGTTTACAGCATGTATTATGACTTTTCTCAGGAGGTGCGCAGCCTCCCCGGCCATCGGATTCTGGCGGTCAACCGCGGCGAGCGGGAGGAATTCCTGAAGGTCAGCATCCATATGGACGAAGCGGCTTCCGTCGGCATTCTGGAACGGGTATTTGTGCGGGAAGGCAGCACGACCACGCAGCAGGTGCAGGCAGCCTGTCTGGATGCGTGGGAACGGCTCATCGAGCCCAGTCTGGAGCGGGAAGTCCGGGCAGAGCTGACCGACCGGGCCGGAACGGCCGCGATTCAGGTGTTCGGCAAGAATCTGCATCAGCTCTTGATGGCGCCGCCGGTCAAGGGCAAGGTGACGCTGGGCGTTGACCCGGGCTTCCGTACCGGCTGTAAGCTGGCTGTCGTGGATGAAAACGGCAAGGTGCTGGCTACCGGCGTGGGGCACTTTACCCTTCCGGGCCAGGAAGCAGCGAAGGCCCGGGCCAAGACCGAAATTCTGGCCATGTGCCGCAAATACGGTGTGACGGCTATCGCCATCGGGAACGGAACCGCCAGCCGCGAGGCGGAGCAGTTCATTGCCGGTCTTCTGCCGGAATTGGGCGGTCAGGCGGCGTATATGATCGTCAGCGAGGCGGGAGCGTCCGTTTATTCTGCCAGCAAGCTGGCCGCTGAGGAGTTTCCCCAGTTTGACGTCAGCCTGCGCAGCGCGGTCAGCATTGCCCGCCGGATGCAGGACCCGCTGGCGGAGTTGGTCAAGATCGACCCCAAGGCCATCGGCGTGGGGCAGTATCAGCACGACTTGAAGGAGAGCCAGTTGGAGGAAGCGCTGGACGGCGTGGTGGAAGGCTGCGTCAACAGTGTGGGCGTGGAGCTTTCCACCGCGTCGCCGTCGCTGCTGTCCCATGTGGCTGGCATCGGCCCCGCACTGGCTAAAAATATCGTGGCTTACCGGGAAGAAAACGGCATTACCAGCCGGGCACAGCTGAAAAAGGTGCCCAAGCTGGGGCCGAAGGCCTTTGAGCAGTGCGCGGGCTTCCTGCGGGTACGGGACAGCAAAAACGCGCTGGACGCGACCGCCGTTCATCCGGAAAGCTACGACGCCGCCAAGGCACTGCTGGAAAAACTGGGCTATCAGCTTTCCGACATTCGCGCCGGTAATTTGAAGGATCTGAACGTCCGCATGGAAGAAGCGGGCGTGAAGAAACTGGCGGACGAACTGGGCGTGGGCGAACCCACGCTGAAGGATATTGCCCGGGAATTGCAGAAGCCGGGCCGCGACCCCCGCGACGATCTGCCCAAGCCTGTTCTTCGCACGGACGTGCTGGCCATGGAAGACTTAGCCCCCGGTATGGAGCTGATGGGCACTGTGCGCAATGTGATCGACTTCGGCGCCTTCGTCGATATCGGCGTTCATCAGGACGGGCTGGTGCATATCAGCCGTATGGCGAACCGTTTCATCAAGCATCCCGCCGAAGTGGTCAAGGTAGGCGATGTGATCAAAGTCTGGGTGGTCGAGGTCGATCCGAAAAAGAAACGCATTGCGCTGACCATGCTTCCGCCGAAGGCCTAAGACGAATTGCAGAGTGTCCAAAAAGTGGAGGTGCAGGAGGCACTGCTGCCACTCAAACGCGAAGGCAGCTAGCGACTGACAGCCGTCAACCGAAACGAGGATTTGGCACGGCAGTGCCAAAGACGACGATTGAGGTTGCGGAACGGAGCCCCTAACCCCCTTGTGCCATAGCACTTTCCCCCGCAAACCAGCTTAAGGGTGCGAAGCACCGAGGACAGCCCGAAGGGCTACCGCAGTCCGAAGCCCGCCACGCCATCCGGCAGGGCGGGCCGCAAAGCGCTGTTTGCGGGCACTAACGGCCAACTTGTTTTTTTCGACAGGCCTAAGACGAATTGTTACGAATTCTTCACGGAAAAAACTTGAGATTTTAAGGAACTGATGATTTAATAATGGGGGATCGTTTCATCCCCGAAGGGAGCCCTGAAAGATGGAGATTCAATGGTATCCGGGGCATATGGCCAAAGCCAAGCGGCTTTTGCAGAGCCAGCTGAGCAAGGTGGATCTGGTGATTGAGCTGTGCGACGCCCGGCTTCCGCTTTCCAGCCGGAATCCCGCGCTGAATGAGCTGGTGCGGCATAAAAGGCGGATTCTGCTTCTGTGCAAAGCGGATCTGGCGGAAAATGCCAAAACGCAGGAGTGGCTTGCCTATTTCAAGAGCCGCGGAGTGGACGCAATGGCCTATGACGCAACCCCGGCCAGAACCAAACAGGCCAAGGCCTTTATTGCCACTGCGGCCCAGTCGGTGGTGGAGCGCGGGGAACGCCGGGGCATGAACAAGACCGTCCGCGCCATGGTGATCGGCGTACCCAATGTGGGGAAAAGTACCTTTATCAATCGGCTCTACGGCGGAAGCGTGACCGAGACCGGCGACCGTCCCGGCGTGACGAAGAGCAACCGCTGGGTGAAGGTAACGCCCTATCTGGAAGTGCTGGATACGCCCGGCATGCTGTGGCCAAAGCTGAACGATCAGCGGGCCGCCACCCGTCTTGCCTACATCGGCACCATCCGGGACGCAGTGTACAATCAGGAGGAACTGTGCGTCAGCCTGCTGGAGGATCTGATGACCCTGCGGCCCACGGAAACCATGCAGCGCTATAAAATCAAAAACGCCGACGCAAAAGGCTACGAGCTGCTGGAAGAAGTGTGCCGGGGCCGCGGTTTTCTGATGCGCGGCGGCGTGCTGGATATGGATCGCGCCTGCTCTGTGGTTCTGGATGAATTCCGGGCGGGCAAGGTGGGGAAGCTCACCTTGGAAACCGCGCCGAAGGAGGAAAAGCCCCATGCCCCCGAAACCGTCTGAAAAACGTTTGCAGCATTTTCGGGAAATGCTGGCCTACGATCAGGCCCATCTGGGCTTCGGCACATCGCTGGCCGGGATGGACGAGGTGGGCCGCGGCCCGCTGGTGGGGGACGTGGTCACTGCCTGCGTCATTCTTCCGGCGGAACCGGTTTTCCCGTGGATAGACGACAGCAAAAAGCTGAGCGCGGCCCGCCGGGAGGAAGTCTATGCCCAGATCATGGAGCATGCGCTGTATGTGGGGGTAGGCCGGGCCAGCGCCCGGGAGATCGACGAAATGAATATCCTCAACGCCACCCGCCTTGCCATGGAGCGGGCGGCGCAGGATGCCCCCGCAACGCTCTGCCTGGTGGACGCGGTACGGGGCCTGAACCTACCCTTTCCGACGATTTCCATTATCCATGGAGATGCCACCAGCTATCATGTGGCGGCGGCCAGCATCGTGGCCAAAGTCACGCGCGACCGTCAGATGGCGGAATATGCAAAGCAGTATCCGCAGTATGGTTTCGACCATAATATGGGGTACGGTACGGCGGAGCATATCGACGCGCTGCACCGTTTCGGCCCTACGCCGGAACACCGGCACAGCTTTATTCGTAAATTTCTGGAGGAAGGCAAAGAATGAAAAGAACGCTGGCACTGCTGCTGTTTCTGTTGGCAGTTCTGTTTCCTCTGCTGGGAATGGCGGAAGAAAATCTGCTGACCAACGGAGGCTTTGAACAACTGGACGAGCTGGGCGACCCGGAGGGCTGGTATACGAATACCTACCGAAATGAAGCGGGCTATTCCCGGCTGCGGATCACCGATGAAAAAGCACGCAGCGGCAGCTACAGCGCCCTGATCCAGAATGCCAGCCCGAATGACGCACGGTACATCACGACGGTTCGGGTGGAGCCCAACAGCTATTACCGCCTGTCCGGCTATGTGCTGGTGGAAAGCATGGAGGACGAGGGCAACGGCGCTAACTTCGGCATTGAGGATCTGTACGCCTCTTCCACGGGGCTTTACGATACGGACAGGCAATGGCAGTATCTGGAATGGTACGGCAAAACCGGAGCCGATCAGAGAGAGATCACGCTGGGCATCCGTTTGGGCGGCTACAGCGCCGAAAGCGTCGGAAAGGCCTATTTTGACGATATAGAACTGGTGAAGGTGGACGCCTCCGCTGTGCCGGACGACGTTTCGCCGTCTCTTTGGTATTCTATTGCTTCTTCCGCCGCTGCAAAGACGGAAACGACGGCCGCGCCTCAAAAAAGCACAGCGCTGTTCTGCCTGCTGGCGGCAGCGTTCCTGCTGCTTTGTCTGCTGCTGAAGCCGTGGCTTCAGTGCAGTGAAAAGCGCTTTTCGACCCTCGCACTGATCGTGATCGCTCTGCTGGCCGCAGGGCTGCGCGTCTTTCTGGCTTTGCGTGTCGCAGGCTATTCTGTCGATATCAGCTGCTTTACGGCGTGGAGCCAGCGAATGGCCTCTGTGGGCCCGGCAGGCTTTTATCGACCGGACTATTTCTGCGACTATCCTCCGGGATATATGCTGCTTTGCTGGATCACCGGCGGCCTGATGAACGCTTTCGGCGCTTTCAGCACATCTGTCGGCCAGCCGGGCCTTTTGCTGGTGAAGCTGTGGCCGATTCTGTTTGATCTGGCGGGCGCGGCGCTTCTGTATCTCTATGCTAAAAAGCGCCTTGGGGCTTTTCCAGCGCTGTTTTTGGCGGCTCTTTATGCGTTGAATCCTGCCGCGCTGGTCAACGGCGCGGCGTGGGGGCAGGCGGACAGCGTACTGACCTTCTTTCTGCTGTTGTGCTGCGTTTTCGCCATGGAGCGGAAGTGGCAGTTTGCGCTGCCTGTTTACGTGACCGCAGTATTGATGAAGCCGCAGGCCCTTTTGTTCGGCCCCGTTCTGCTGGTATGGCTCATCCGGGTTCTTCTTTCGAAGCAAAAGGAAAACAAAAATGGCCGTGGACTGGCAATCGGTTTTGGAGCCTCGCTGGCCGTAGCTGCGGCGATTATTCTTCCTTTCTCCGTGGAGCAGGAACAGCCTCTTGGCTGGCTGATTAAGCTGTATTCGGATACGCTGTCTTCTTACGCCTACGCAACGCTGAATACGGCCAACTGGTATTATCTGCTGGCGGCCAACTGGGCGCAGCTGACGCTGCTCACCGGACGGGCGCTTCCCATCGCCACGGGCTGCTGCGCGCTTTTGCCGCTGGTGATGACGGGAATCGGCTGCTTCCGTCAAAAAGAACGTTTTTCCCAGAAATTGCTTCGCACACAGAACGGGCAGGTCAGTCTGCTTTGCGCGGCGCTGGCGGTCTACCTGTTTGCCGTTGCGGCTTGGGGATGCACATGGAGCCTATATGGCTACGGAATGATGGCGCTGGTCTATGGGGTCGTGGTCCTCTGCTGCCTGCACCACGCCGATGCGAAATATCTGCCGGGATTTCTGGCGCTGCTGCTGACGGGCGTTTATGTGCTGGCAGTCAAAGTTCACGAGCGGTATCTGTTCCCGGCGCTGGGACTGTTTTTGCTGGGCTATATCACTACCTGGGATCGGCGGCTTCTGTGGCTGATGATCGGCTTTAGCGTTACGACCTTCCTGAATACGGCCATCGTGCTGGACAATTCCATTCTGTTCGGTTCTTCCATGGGGCATCTGAACGATGATACGCTGACGCTGAATGTCATTCTCTGTATTCTGAACCTGCTTCTGATGGGCCTTGGCGCATGGGTATGCCTGACGCCCGAACGGAACGTCCCGCCCCAAAAAGAAACCGAAGACGAAAAAGGCAAAAAAGAAAAGAAGGCGGAAGAAGAACCCGCTGCTTTCGAAATCCCGAAGGCATACGAAAAAATGCTGTTCCGGCCCGAAGATCCCCGGATTGCCCTGGGGTGGAAGGACTGGGTCATCATGGGCGCGGTGACGCTGCTGTATGGTGTGCTGGCCTTTACCAATCTGGGCAGTACCGTCGCTCCGCAGCATGGGATGGTCTCCACATCCGGTGAGGAACAAATCGTCTTTGAACTGGACGAAAGCCAGGATTTCTACTTCCTGTATTATGCCGGAGTCAGCTACAACAGCTTCTCCATCGCCGTCAGCGAGGACGGGGAGAACTGGTCGGAAAACTATCCCTGCGAAATGCGGGAGGGGCTGTGCTATCGCTGGAATTACGCGCTGGAGTCCCGGACGGACACAAACGGAAACGTGACCTACAGCGACAATTCTCCTGCAGGCCGACTGACGCTTCACGGAAAATACGTGCGCCTGAACGCCGAGGCCGCAGGGCTGAATCTGTTCGAAGTGGCGTTCCGCAGCCCAGCCGGCGAGAACCTTCCGGCAAAAGCAATCGCCCATACGGGGAACCGGCCGGACATGCTGGCGGAAGCGCAGGATCCCGCCGCCCTGCTGGATGAGCAGGACACCTGTGTGGGGGAACCGGGCTGGTATACGGGCACCTACTTTGATGAAATCTACCATGCCCGCACGGCCTACGAACATCTGCATGGGCAGCGCCCCTACGAAACGACCCATCCGCCGCTGGGCAAGCTGCTGATGGCTGTAGGCATTGCGATTTTCGGCATGACGCCCTTCGGCTGGCGCTTTGCAGGCGCGTTCATTGGCGTGCTGATGCTTCCGGCGCTGTATCTGATGACCAAACAGCTGCTGCACCGCCGCAGTCTGGCCACTGTCGCCATGTCGGCCTTTGCGCTGGATCTGATGCATTACACCCAGACCCGCATTGCGACCATCGATTCTTTCCCGGTGTTTTTTATCCTGTTGAGCTATCTGTGCATGATCCGCTATTTGCAGACGGATGTATTTGCCTTCAGGCAGGGGGAAGAAGTGCGCTGCTTCAGCCGCGCTTTCTGGAAAAGCCAGATTCCGCTGGCACTGTCCGGCCTGTTTATGGGGCTTTCCATCGCCAGCAAATGGATTGGCCTGTATTCGGCGGTTGGTCTGGCGATTCTGTTCTTTACCGCTGTCTGGCGGCAGTTCCGCGCCGGCAACTTCGCGTTTTGCTGCACCGGGCGGCAGGAAATGAAACAGGAGATACAGAAACGTATAGAGGGCGCGCAGCGCTTTACGCTGAACCGAATCCTTCTGACCTGCGGTCTGTGTGTCGTTTATTTTATTCTTGTTCCCTGCGTTATCTACTATTTGAGCTACATTCCTTATTTGTCGCCTACCGGCCCCGTTACCATCGAGCGGGTGATTCAGGCGCAGATCAGCATGTTGAATTATCACAGTACGCCCGGGCTTGGAATGGATCATCCCTTCCAGTCGCCATGGTGGCAGTGGCCGCTGATCCTTAAGCCCATGTGGTTTGCGCAGGATAAATTCGAGCCTGCCGGAATGGCCTCCACGATCATGTGCATGGGCAATCCGTGGATCTTCTATCTGGGAGCGCTGTGTATGCTGGGCGTGATCGGGGCGCTTCTGTGCAAGTATTTCCGCTTTGGCGGCAAAGGGTTGGAAATTCGCCGGGGCGACGGCGATCTGAGCCTTTATGTTATCGTGGTCGGCTTTGCGGCTCAGTTCCTTCCATGGGTGCTGGTGCCCAGAAGCATGTATATGTACCACTATTTCGCCAGCGTTCCCTTCATTATAGTAGCGACGGTCTGGTGGATGGGGCGCATCCGGAAACCGAAGGCAAGAAAGATCGTCATGGCGGTCTATCTGGTCGGCGCGGCGGTATTCTTTGGGATGTTCTTCCCTTATGCGTCCGGCTGGCTGACCAGTACCAAGTGGCTGGACAGCATGAAATGGGTCTCCCAGATTTATGGGGGCCGCTGGTTCAATCTTTATTACTGACAGGGCACCAAAGAAAAGGAAGGCGGGATGGCCGTGCTGGCAAAAACCTACACCTGCGGTCTGGATGGGGTAAACGGATTTCCGGTAGAAGTGGAGGCCTATATTTCCGGCGGAATGGTGGGCTTTGAAATCGTCGGCCTTCCCAGCGCCGCGGTCAAAGAAAGCCGGGATCGCATCCGGGCGGCCGTTTCCGTCAGCCGCCTGCCTTTTCCCGGCGGCAAGGTAACGGTGAACCTTGCGCCCGCCGATGTGCGGAAGGAAGGCACTGCCTTCGAGCTGGCCATCGCCATGGCCCTTTTGTCCGCCAAGCTGCCGGACGCATTCCGGGAGCTGGATGCGACCATTTTTCTGGGAGAGCTTTCCCTGCAGGGGCGGCTGATGCCGGTGCGGGGCGCGCTGGGAATGGCGATCACGGCGGCGGAACACGGCTTCCGGAATTTGATTCTTCCGGAAGAGAATGCGCTGGAAGTCGCCTGCATCGACGGCCTGCGCATCTATCCCGCCGGTACGCTGCGGCAGGTCTTCGGCCATATGACCGGCGAAAAGCCGCTGACGCTTCAGCCCAAAATGGATTTTAACGAGCTGCAGCGTGCGGCTGTGATCCGAAACGATCTGAAATACGTCAAGGGGCAGCCAGTGGCGCGGCAGGCGTTGGAGGTGGCGGCAGCCGGAGGACACAATCTGCTGATGGTGGGCATTCCGGGAAGCGGCAAAACCATGCTGGCCCGCTGTCTGCCGGGCATTCTGCCGCCCATGACCTACGAAGAGGCGCTGGAAACCACGCTGATCCATTCGGCAGCGGGAGAACTGCCGGAAAACAGCGGTCTGATGACCGTGCGGCCTTTCCGAACGCCCCATCACAACATTTCCATGCCTGCCATGATCGGCGGCGGGGCTCGGGTGAAGCCGGGAGAAGTTTCGCTGGCTCATAACGGCGTGCTGTTTCTGGATGAACTGCCGGAATTTCAGCGGCCTACGCTGGAAGCGCTTCGCCAGCCGTTGGAGGACGGCTTCGTTACCATCACCCGGGTCAGCGGCCAGAGCCGCTATCTGAGCGGGTGCATGCTGGTGGCCGGGATGAATCCCTGTCCCTGCGGCTTTTTCGGCAGCAAGAAGAAGCCCTGTACCTGCTCGGCGGCGGAGATCAAACGATATCTTGGCAAGATCAGCGGCCCGCTGCTGGATCGAATCGACATGCAGATCGAGATGGACGCGGTTTCTGTGGAAGAAATCGAAAACGCGCAGGAGCAGGAGGACAGCGCCACCGTCCGCGCCCGGGTCTTGAAGGCGCGGCAGCTGCAGCAGGAACGCTACCGGGAGCTGAAAATCTTCTGCAATGCGCAGCTGCATCAGGAAGGGCTGGAACGGTACTGCCGGATGACGAAAGAGGCCAAGCAGCTTTTGCTTTCGGCAGTCGATCGGTTTTCGATCAGCATGCGCGCCTATGGCCGCATCCAGAAGGTGGCGCGCACCATTGCCGATCTGGCAGGACATGAACAGATTGAAATTTCGGACGTGGCCAAGGCCATTCAGTTCCGAAATCTGGAGGGCAGGTTTTGGAATTGAAACGGGAATTGACGGAACGTCAGCGGGCGCTGCTGTGGCTTTCCGCAGCGGAGGTCACGTCGGAACGGGTCAGGCAGCTTACGGAGGAATTCGGAAGCCCGGAAGAAGTGTATCAGGCCTTTGGCCGGGAAAACGGCCCGCAGTTTCAGGCACGGGCCTGCGAACGGCTGAAAAAAATCCATCCGGCGGACGAATTGTCCGCATGGGCCGAAAAGCTGGAACAAAGTCATGTTCATCTGCTTTTTTCGGACGATGAGGAATATCCGAAGTGGCTGCGCACCATTGACGATTTTCCCTACTTGTTGTACTATGCAGGCAGGCTTTCCTGCATGAAGGCCCCGATGGTGGGCATCGTAGGCACCCGAAAGGCCAGCGCCTACGGAAAAAGCATGGCCCACAGTATTGCCCGGGGCTTGGCGGAAGCCGGGGTCACGGTCGTCAGCGGGCTGGCCCGCGGCATTGACGGCGCAGCTCATCAGGGCGCGCTGGACGCGGACGGCAGCACCATCGGGATTCTGGGCAGCGGCATCAATGTGCCCTATCCCTCGGAACATGCGCCCCTGCTTCGGAAAATCGCGGGAGGAAAGGGCCTGATTCTCAGCGAATACCCTTTGGATGCGGAGCCGGTTCCCTTCCATTTTCCCTATCGAAATCGGATTATTTCCGGCTTGAGTCTGGGCGTGGTTTTTGTGGAAGGCGAAGTGAAAAGCGGCGGAATGCTGACGGTTCATGAGGCGCTTACGCAGGGACGGGAGGTATTCGCCGTACCCGGACTGGTCGGAACCAAGGGCGCGGAAGGGCCTCATGCCATTCTGCGGGAGGGCGCGCGCATCGTGACCAGCGCACAGGATCTGCTGGATGATTTGAACCTGCTCTCCCATGCCAGGCAGCATCAGCGGGAAAGAATCGAAGTAACCGATCCTGTCCAGAAAAAAATATTGCAGGCGCTTCAGGTGCAGCCTTTGACGGTGGATCAGCTTTCTCAGGAGCTGAGCATGAGTGCCGGGGAACTGCTGGTCAGCCTGAGCATGATGGAAATCAATGGGCTGATTCAGCGGGAAGCCGGGAATACTTTTTTGGCTGTCTTTGCACCGAAGGAATAAGGAGGACGACTATGGAAACAACGCAGCGCGGCCAGGGCCAGAAACTGGTGATTGTGGAATCTCCGGCCAAGGCAAAGACCATCGAAAAATTTCTGGGGAAGGGCTATAAGGTGGAGGCCTCGCAGGGCCATGTGCGCGATTTGCCCAAATCGCAGATCGGCGTAGACCCCAGCCACGACTTTGCCATGAAATATATCACCATTCGGGGCCGGGGCGATATTCTGGCGCGCATCCGCAAAGAAGCCAAGGCTGCGGACGTTATTTATCTCGCAACCGACCCTGACCGCGAAGGAGAAGCCATTTCCTGGCATCTGGCCAATGTGCTGGACATCGATACGGCGCAGAAGTGCCGCATCGAGTTTCACGAAATCACCAAAAAGGCCGTGAAGGACGCGATCAGCCATCCCCGGGCCATCGACATGGATCGGGTGGACGCGCAGCAGGCGCGGCGCGCGCTGGATCGTTTGGTGGGTTACAAGATCAGCCCGCTGCTCTGGGCCAAGATCAAGAAGGGCCTGTCCGCCGGACGGGTACAGAGCGTAGCTACCCGTCTGGTCGTAGACCGGGAACGGGAAATCGAAGCCTTCCTCCCGGAGGAATACTGGGATGTGACCGCCAAGTTTGAAGCGCCGACTCAGAAGGGTCGGAAGGTCAGCTGCGATGCGAAGCTGGTGCTGCTGGACGGCAAAAAAGCCGTCATTCATAACGAAGCGGAAGCCAAGGCCGCCAAAAAGCGGATTCTGAACGCCGCCTTCACCGTATCCCAGTGCAAGCAGGGGGAAAGGCTCAAGCGGCCCCAGCCGCCGTTCACCACGTCCAGCCTGCAGCAGGAAGCCAGCCGAAAGCTGAATTTCTCAACGGCCAAGACCATGCAGGTGGTGCAGCAGCTTTACGAAGGCATCGACCTCGGCAAGGCGGGAACCGTCGGTCTGGTGACCTACATCCGTACCGACAGCGTCCGTGTGTCCGAAGAAGCAGTGGCCGCCGCCCGGGGCTTTATCCAGACGCAGTTCGGAAATGAATACTGCCCGGAGAAGCCCAATCAGTATAAGGGCCGGAAAAATGCGCAGGACGCGCACGAAGCCATTCGGCCTACCTATGTCGATCATACGCCGGAAAGCGTGAAGGCCTATCTGACGAAAGAACAGTTCAATCTGTACCGGCTGATCTACACCCGTTTTCTGGCCAGCCAGATGAAACCGGCGGTCTTCCAGACCCTGACCGCCGATCTGAGCGGCGGGGGAGCCGTGATGCGCTATTACGGCGAGCATATGACGTTTGCCGGATACCGCGCCGTCTATATCGAAAGTACGGACGACGAGCAGGAAACGCCGGAAAGCATCCTGCCGGTGCTGGAGGAAGGCGGCAGCGTCAGCTTTACTTCCGTCAATGCGGAGCAGCATTTCACCCAGCCGCCTGCGCGGTATACGGAGGCCTCGCTGGTGCGCACACTGGAGGAAAAGGGTATCGGACGGCCCAGTACCTACGCGCCGACCATCACCACCATTCTTTCCCGCGGCTATGTGAGCCGGGAAAAGAAGCGCCTGTATCCGACCGAGCTGGGCTATATGGTCACCGACGTGATGCTGGAATACTTCGCCCCGATCGTGGATGTGGACTTTACCGCCCAGATGGAAAAAAAGCTGGACGAGGTCGAAGAAGGGCAGGAGGAATGGCGCGCCGTACTGCGCGATTTTTATCCGCCCTTTGAAAAGATGCTGGACGAAGCGGAAAAGCATATCGAAAAAGTGGAAATTCAGGACGAAGTCAGCGACGTGCTCTGCGATAAGTGCGGCGCGATGATGGTTTATAAAATGGGCCGCTTCGGCCGCTTCCTGGCCTGCCCCAATTTCCCGGAATGCCGCAACGCCAAGCCCATCCTGACCTATATCGACACGCCCTGCCCCAAGTGCGGCGCGCGGCTGATGGAAAAGACCAGCAAGAAAAATCGGAAGTTCTACGGCTGCGAAAAATATCCGGAGTGCGATTTCGTCAGCTGGGAAAAGCCCATCCCTGAAAAATGCCCCAAGTGCGGCAGCTATATGGTCGAAAAACGGGGCAAGCGCGGAGAGCACATTCATCTGTGCGCCAACGAAACCTGCCGGTATAAAGAAACAGTTGCCAAAGAGGAGAAGGACGAAGAATGAGCGTAACGGTATTGGGCGGCGGTCTGGCAGGCTGCGAGGCCGCCTGGCAGCTGGCGCAGCGGGGCATTCCTGTCCGGCTATATGAAATGAAGCCCGGGAAGAAATCCCCGGCGCATCATCTGGATACCATGGCGGAGCTGGTCTGCTCCAACAGCCTGCGCAGCGACCGGCTGACCAACGCGGTGGGACTGCTGAAGGCGGAAATGCGCCTGCTTGATTCCCTGATTATGCGAGTAGCCGATGAAACGGCTGTGCCAGCAGGCGGAGCGCTGGCCGTGGATCGGGATCATTTTTCGGAGGGGATCGACCGCGCCATCCGGCAGCACCCGCTGATTACCGTAATCCCGGAAGAAGTGACGGAGATCCCGGCCGAGGGAACGGTGATCATCGCCACCGGCCCGTTGACCAGCGACGGCCTTTCGGAGACGATTGCCCGGATGCAGGGTCTTTCCACGCTGCATTTTTATGACGCCGCCGCCCCGATTGTGACGGCCGACAGTCTGGATATGGACAAGGTTTTCCGCATGTCCCGCTATGACCGGGGAGAGGATTACCTGAACTGCCCCATGACGCAGGAGGAATATTTCGCCTTTGTGCATGCATTGCAGACGGCAGAAACCGCCGAGGTACACGGTTTTGAAGAAAAAGCCGTCTTCGAGGGATGCATGCCCATCGAAAGCATGGCCAAGCGGGGCGATATGGTAATTGCCTTCGGCCCCTGCAAGCCCGTGGGTCTGAAGGATCCCCGGACGGACAAGGAGCCCTTTGCAGTCGTGCAGCTTCGGCAGGATAACGAAAACGCGACCCTTTACAATATCGTCGGTTTCCAGACGCGGCTGCGCTTCCCGGAGCAGCGGCGCGTTTTCAGCATGATTCCCGGACTGGAAAACGCGGAATTCGCCCGTTACGGCGTGATGCACCGCAACACCTTCCTGAACAGCCCCGGCTTTCTGGATGATACCTATCGGGTCATTGCCGAGCCGCGTCTTTCCTTCGCCGGGCAGATCACCGGCGTAGAGGGCTACGTGGAAAGCGCGGCCAGCGGCCTGCTGGCGGGACTTTCCGCCGCTTATCGCGAAAAGGGGCAGGAGCCGCCTCACTTCAGCGGGAAAACGGCGATCGGGGCCATGGGACGCTATGTCAGCTCGCCCAACAGCCGTTTTCAGCCGATGAACTGCACGTTCGGGCTAATCGATCAGCTGGAAGTTGCACCCGGAGAAAAACGCATCCGAAACAAGCAGCTTCGTTATGAAGCGATTTCGGAACGGGCGCTGGCGGAAGTCAGGCAGATTGTCGCCGATATGGCGAAGGAATGAAGCGGAATACGGGGAGGCGTGAACGATGAACAGAAGAGGAATGGCATGGATTCTGGCGCTGGTAGTGCTGATGATGGGCGTGCTGCCGGTCGCGGCGCTGGCTAAATCCAAGCAGATGGAAGACGGCGTTCCTGTATGGACGGAGGAAACCGTCAAGCAGTATGCGGAAGACTATATCGGCGGACGGGATATGAGCCGTCTCTGGGGCTATTACGACCTGCAGATTCGCCGGTATATGCCTCAGCAGACCTTTGAATGCTTTTTGACCGATTTGGAGTGGATGACGGGGCGCTTTCTTCAGTTCGGCAGCTATCGCAGCTTTGAAGAGGAAGAGCTTCAGCTCAAAACCCATGTACTTCATCTGTGCATGGAAAAGCAGGATATGGATTTGTATTTCACCCACAAAAACAAGGAAGACGACTGGGAAGTGATGGCGGTTCAGTTCGTCCCCGCAGAGAAGGAAAGCTATGACCCTTCCGTGCAGGTGGGAGAGAAAGAAAAAGCATATACCGAAACGGAAATCAGTTTCGGAACGGATGCGTTCCCGCTGAAGGGAACCCTGACTATGCCTGACGAAGCGACGCAGGATCATCCGGTGCCCGCCTGTGTGCTGGTACACGACAGCGGAGCCATGGATCGGGATGAAACGCTCGGCTCGAGCCATCTTTTTGCTGAGCTGGCGCAGACCTTTGCGGAATTGGGCATCGCCACCCTGCGCTATGATAACCGGGCCTACCTGTACGGCGAAGACACCAATCGAACCGTAGAGGAAGAAGTGATGGACGATGCGGTTCTGGCGGGAAAAGTCCTCGCTGAAAATCCGCTGGTCGATTCTTCTCTGATCGTTGTGGCCGGTCATGGCTTTGGCGGAACATTGGCCCATCGGATCGCCCAAGCGTCCGAAGGGACGTTCAGCGCTGTCATCATGATCGGCTCTACGGCCCTTTCTTATGGAGAGTATCTGCTGAACCACCGCAACCTGAGCGCCTATACCGCCGACGAACGGAAGGCATTTCAGGATACGCTGGATCAGCTTTCCAAGATGAAGGAACAGACGGCTTCAGAACGGACGGAAACCATTTTCGGACATAGCGTGTACTATTTCTGGGAGCTGCAGAAAACGGACCATTTTGAGCTGATCCGCAAACTGCGTTTGCCCACCTATATCGTGCAGGGCAAGAGCGACCCGCTGGTGCCGGAAAATGAAGGCTGGCGCAAGTACTATACGAAGGTGGGCGAGGGCGTTAAGTATGTGACGTACCGCTCTTTCCCGGGATTGAATCATGTGCTGATGAGCGACCCCTCTGCGGACGCTTATGGTCTGCCCCAGTATTCGCTGGGGGCAACGCTGGATCCAAGCGCGGGCCGCAGTCTGGGACAGTGGATACTCAGCCTGAAACCGGCGGAGGAAGAATAGACGCACAAAACCAAAAAAACGAGGTGAAACGCGATGGCAATGATGGGTACTACGATTTGCGCCGTCAAACGGGGCAATCAGATCGCCGTGGCCGGAGACGGTCAGGTCACTATGGGAGAACATACGATTTTTAAGTCTACCGCCAAAAAAGTCCGCCGTGTCTACAACGGTCAGGTTCTTGTGGGCTTTGCAGGGTCGGTGGCCGACGCTTTCAGCCTTTGTGAACGTTTCGAAGAAAAGCTGGTGCAGTGCGGCGGCAATCTGGAGCGGGCAGCGGTCAATCTGGCTCAGGAATGGCGCGGCGATCAGATCGCCCGCAAGCTGGAAAGCATGCTGATTGTGGCCGACAAGGAATCCCTGCTGATTTTGAGCGGCACGGGCGAGGTAATCAGCCCGGACGACGGTGTGGCGGCCATCGGCTCCGGCGGCAATTTCGCGCTGGCAGCTGCCCGCGCGCTGGTCAAGAATACGGATATGTCCGCAGAGGATATTGCCGTAGAGGCGCTGAACGTAGCCGCGTCCATCTGTGTGTACACCAACGACCACATTACCGTGGAAACGCTGTAGGAGGTTCATCATGAAGGAATTGACGCCCCGGGAGATCGTTCGTGAGCTGGACCGGTATATCATCGGCCAGGACGAGGCCAAGCGCATGGTGGCTATCGCCCTGCGGAACCGCTATCGCCGTTCGTGCCTGGATGAAGAAATGCGCAGCGAGATCAGCCCCAAGAATATTTTGATGATCGGCCCTACCGGCGTGGGCAAAACGGAAATTGCCCGCCGTCTGGCCAAGCTGGTCAAAGCTCCCTTTGTCAAGGTGGAAGCCACGAAATTTACCGAAGTAGGCTATGTGGGCCGCGATGTGGAGAGCATTATCCGCGACCTGATGGAAAACTCCATCCGGATGGTGCGTAAGGAGTTCTCCCAGAAGGTGGAAGCCCGCGCACAGGTGTTGGCGGAGGATCGTCTGGCTGAATTGCTTGTCAATCCCCCGAAAAAGCAGACGGCGAATCCGCTGGAAATGCTGCTGGGCACCAAAAAAGAGCCGGAAATTTCCCCGGAAGAAAAAAACAAGCTGTCTATGCGCCGGGACGATGTGCTTCAAAAGCTGCGGGCCGGTGAGCTGGAAGATCGCGAATTGGAAATTGAAGTGGAAGACGCGCTGCCCGAGCTGGAAGTGGGCGGAAATTCCATCAGCATCGGCGATATGATGGGCGGTATGATGCCCAAGAAAACCAAGATTCGCCGGGTGAAGGTAAAGGACGCGCGGAAAATTCTGCTGGAGGAAGAAGAAGCCAAGCTGATCGACGAAGACGAGGTTCGCGAAGAAGCCGTTCGACGGGCCGAACAGCAGGGAATCGTCTTCATTGATGAGATCGACAAGGTGGCGGGCCGCTCCAATGGCGGTCATGGCCCGGATGTCAGCCGGGAAGGCGTCCAGCGGGATATTCTGCCCATCGTGGAAGGCTGCACCGTGAATACGAAATACGGCGCCGTGCGGACGGATTATATGCTCTTTATCGCTGCGGGCGCGTTCCATGTGGCCAAGGTAACGGATCTGATTCCGGAACTGCAGGGCCGCTTCCCGGTGCATGTGCAGCTCAAGAGCCTGACGCAGGACGATTTCAAGGCCATCCTGACGCAGCCGGAGAACGCACTGACCCGGCAGTACGAAGCCCTGCTGGCGGTGGATAAGGTGTTTTTGTCCTTTGAGGACAGCGCTATCGACGCGATTGCCAGCGCCGCCTATGTGCTGAACGAGACCAAGGAGGATATCGGCGCGCGCAGGCTGCATGCCGTGTTTGAAAAGCTGCTGGAGGACATCAGCTTTAACGCGGGCGGCGACGACATGCCCAATGTTTATCTGAATATCAACGGGGATTACGTCATTGAGCATTTGGGACAGGATGACGTTACCATGGATCTGAAGCGGTATATTCTCTGATCTGCGCAAAGGAGGAAGCTCGCTGATGCGGACGCGAATCACTCATATCTGGATGACGCCCGGCGTGGTGGCCGGCGACCGAAACATTCCTTTTCTGCGGGATGCGGAAATCCTGATCGACGGAAACCGTATCGTCTACGCCGGAAAGCGGGAAGAAGCCCCGGCGTTTGAGGCAGAACAGGTGGTCGACGGCAAGGGCGCGCTGGCCATGCCGGGCCTGTGCAATCTGCACACCCATACGCCCATGACGCTGTTCCGCAGCGTGGGAGCCGATCTGCCGCTGGATCGCTGGCTTCAGGAAGCCATCTGGCCGCTGGAAAAATTCCTGACCGATGATGCAGTGCGCGCCGGTACGGATCTGGGCACGCTGGAAATGCTGCGATACGGCACCACCTCCTTTAACGATATGTATTTCCATATGGATCGGATGGGGGAAAGCGTTCAGGAAAGCGGCATGCGGGCCATGCTGGGCCACGGCGTGGTGGATTTTGATGAAAGCTGCTCCGACCTGCTGCCCGGCATTGCCTTTGCGGAAAAGTGGAACGGCGCGGCGGGCAACCGCATCCACGTCAATCTGGCCCCGCACAGCGAAGGAGCCACCACCCGCAAGGTGATGGAACGCACCGTGGAGGAAGCCCGCAGACTGAATGCAGCCATTCATCTTCACGTCAGCGAGACCCGGGCAGATCGTGACGGAAGCCTGCAGCGCCGGGGCAAAACGCCGCCTCAGTATCTGGAGGAACTGGGCATGCTGGACGGCCCGCTGCTGGCCGCTCACTGCGTCTGGATGGATGACGAAGACATTCGCCTTTTTGCCGAAAAGGGCGTTTATATCATTCATAATCCCGTCAGCAACCTGAAGCTGGCCAGCGGCGTGGCGCCCATTGCGAAAATGCTGGCGGCAGGCTGCAAGGTAACGCTGGGAACGGACGGCGTTGCCAGCAACAACAACCTGAATCTCTGGGAAGAAATCAAGCTGATGCCCATGCTGCAGAAGGGCACGACGCTGGACCCGACGGTGGTATCCCCGGCGCAGGTGTTGGCCGCCGCTACCAGCACCGGCGCGGAGGCGCTGGGCTATCGGGATCTGGGGCTGTTGAAGCCCGGCTATCTGGCGGATGTGATTCTGGTGGATATGACAGGCTGCAACTGCTGCCCGTGGAACGACCCCGAAAGCGATCTGATCTACGCGGTGAACGGCGGGGACGTGACCATGACCATGGTGGACGGCCGGGTGCTGTATCAGGAGGGACGTTATTTCACGCTGGATCCCAAGGCTGTGACGGAACGCGCCCGGAAGGAAAAAGAAGCGATTTTCGAAAAGGCCCGGAAAAGCGCCGAAGCATAAAACACGAAACCTGCAAGGATGAAGGATGCTTTCATGAAGATACTGGTGGTTTGCCAGCATTACTGGCCGGAAAACTTCCGTGTGACGGAAATCAGCGAGGAATTGGTGCGGCGCGGCCATCAGGTGACCGCTTTGGTCGGTCTGCCCAATTATCCCACCGGCGTGATTCCCGAGGAGTACCGCCGCCATCAAAACCGCAGACAGGTTCGAAACGGCGTTGAAATCCGACGCTGCTTCGAGATTGGACGCAAGCCCGGAAAAGTCGGGCTTGCGCTCAATTATGTCAGCTACATGCTGTCTGCCTGCCATCATGCGCTGTGGATGAAGAAGGATTTTGACGTTATCTATGCCTTCTCCACCTCGCCGGTATTGATGAGCCTGCCGGGCGCTTTTCTGCGGACTTTCTGGCCCCAAAAGAAGCTGCTGATCTATATCATGGACATTTGGCCCGCCTGTCTTGCCGCCATGAACGTTCCCGAAACAGCGCTGCTGTACCGGTTTATGAAGCGGGTCAGCCGCCGGATCTACAGCCGGGCCGACAAGCTGGTCTATTCCTCCAAACGCTTCCAGCAGTATTTGAAGCAAACCCACGGGATTCTCGTGAGCGACGACGAATATCTGCCCCAGTTTGCCGACGGCGTGTTTGAGCAGAAATTGCCGGTGAAACAGCCGGATGGCTGGACGCATCTGGTTTTTGCGGGCAATATCGGGAAAATGCAGAGCGTGGAGACTTTGATGGAGGCGGCGGCGCTGCTGAAAAACGAGAAAATTCGCTGGCACATCGTAGGCGACGGAGCCTGCGAAGAAGCCTGCCGCCGCTTGGCGGACGAACGCCAGCTGGGCAAACAGGTTCGTTTTTACGGCAGACGGCCGCTGGAAGAAATGCCGGAATTTTACGCTATGGCCGACGCACTGCTGGTCAGCATGCGGGATGATCCACTGGTCAGCGATACGCTGCCCGGCAAGGTACAGACCTATATGGCCGCCGGAAAACCCGTTCTTGGTTCCATCGGCGGAGAGGCCGCCTATGTGATTGAACAGGCAAAATGCGGGCTTTGCGCCGCCCCGGAAAATCCGGAGGCATTTGCTGAAACGGTTCGGAAATTTCTGCTGTGCAGCGAGGAAGAGCGTCAGTCCATGGGAGAACGGGGCCGAGCCTATTACGAAGGCCACTTTACCAAGCAGCGGCATATGGATTGGCTGGAGGCCATTCTGAAGGAACTGGCGGGGGAGGAAGCTTGATGCGGGTCTTTCAGCTCAATACCTTTTGCGGCGAAAAAAGCACCGGCCGTATTGCCCTGGAAATCGCCCGGCTGGTGGAACAAAACGGCGGACAGTGTCGAATCGGCTATGGAGCGGGACAGCCGCCCAAAGAAGCGCAGCCGTATGCCTTTCGGATTGGAACAACAGCGGAACGGAAGGTTTGCAGCCAGCTCCGGAAGCTGCTGGATTTTGAGGGACGGGGCTGCTATTTCGGAACAAAGACCCTGATTGGGGAACTGGAACGTTTTCAGCCGGATCTGGTTCATTTTCACAATTTGCACGGCTGCTATCTGCATTTACCGTCGCTTTGCGATTATCTGGCCCGCAAGCAGATTCCCATCGTATGGACGCTGCATGACTGCTGGCCGTTTACGGGGCATTGCGCGTATTTTGATTACGCTCGATGTGAAAAATGGAAAACCGGCTGCGAACACTGTCCGCAGCAGCACAGTTATCCCGCCTGTGTGGGAATCGACCGCTCCAGGCAAAACTATGAAATGAAGAAGCGGCTGTTTGCCGCTTTGCCCCATCTGACGATGGTTGCGCCCTGTGAATGGATGAAAATTCCTCTGAGCCAGTCGTTTCTGGCGGATAAGCCTGTCCGGCGAATCTATAACGGCGTGGATCTTCAGACCTTCTATCCCAGAACGGGCAGCCTGCGCGAGAAATACGGCCTGACGGGAAAAAAAGTGGCGCTGGCGGTTGCGTCGGATTGGGATGAGCGCAAGGGACTGAAATATCTGCTGGAGGCGGCACAGAAAATGGACCCTGACGAGCGGGTGGTGGCCGTCGGTTTGACCAAAGAACAAATCAGCACACTTCCTGCATCGATTCTGGGCATCGAGCATACTTCCAGCCCGGAAGAACTGGCGCAGTGGTACACGACGGCGGATTGCCTGGTCAATCCCACGCTGGAGGACAACATGCCCATGGTCAATCTGGAGGCGCTGGCCTGCGGTACGCCGGTAGTTGTCTTCCGTACTGGCGGATGCCCGGAGGCAGTGGATGAAAGCTGCGGCGTCGTGGTTCCGCAGGGAGACGTGCAGGGACTTTGCGACGGGATTCATCGGATGTTCGACAGTGAGAAGGAACGGATGAAGGCCAACTGCCTTCGCCGGGCAGCGGCGTTTGATTCCCGAAAAACCTTTGAGCAATATGTCGCTCTCTATAAGGAGCTTTGTTCATGAATGTTTTGTTCTTGACCCTGCTGTACCCGGAGGAAACCAAAGCCCAGACCGCCGCCGCTTCCCGAGATGGACTGCAGAACCAGATCGATAATTATCAGCGCGCCTTTCTTCAGGGCATCCGGGAAAATCTGCGGGCGGACGAACGGCTGGACGTCGTTAATTCGCTGCCGGTGGGCGTTTTCCCCTTCCGCTATCGGAAGCTGTGGCTGCACGGCGGAAAACGCCAGGGCGGTATCCGCGAGCTGCCGGGGCTGAACCTTCCGTGGTTCAAACAAAAATTCCGGGAATGGGGCGCGACAGGAGAAATTCTTCGCTGGGCGAAGCAAAGCGCGGCCAATCGGACGCTGCTGGTCTATACGATCTATGAGCCGTATATGAAGGCCATTCGACGGGCTAAACGCCGCTTTCCCGATTTGAAAGCAGCCGTGATTGTGACCGATCTGCCCAATCAGTGGGGGCTGGCTTCCTATCGCAGGGGATTGATGAAAACAATCGAGTACGCGCTGGGCCGGAAAAAGCTGCGTTTGTCCAGCGTGTTTGACGGCTACGTGCTGCTGACAGAGCCCATGCGCGAGATTTTGCCGGTAGGAGAGAAACCTTCCGTGGTCATCGAGGGCCTGATTCAGGAAAACGAGCTTCCGCCCAAAGCGCAGAAGACGGAGAACGCCGTGCTGTATACTGGCACCCTGAATCGGGAACTGGGGATCGGCGAGCTGCTTCAAGCCTTTGAGCAGATGCCGGAAATGCAGCTTTGGCTGTGCGGCCGGGGCGATATGGAGGACGAGGTGCGCCGCAGCGCTGAAAAACACCCCAATATCCGTTATTTTGGGTTCGTTTCTCAGGAAGAAGCCCTTTCTCTGCAAAGCCGCGCTGCCGCGCTGATCAACCCGCGTTCCCCGGCTGGACTGTATACCCGGTATTCCTTTCCCAGCAAAACGCTGGAATACCTGCGTTCAGGCCGCCCGACGCTTTGCTATGCGCTGGAGGGCATTCCGGAAGAATATGGTCAATGCTTGGTCTATATTCAGGCTCCCGGAGCGGACGGCATTCGTCAGGCCGTGCGGGAATGGATGAAAATACCCGCTGCGGAGCGCGAAGCGCGGGGCCGCAGCGGGCGCGAGTATGTGCTGAAGCATAAGAATCCCAAGGCGCAATGCGAAACGCTGCTTGCGTTACTGCGGCGCATGGGGTAGCGGATGATAACGGACGGCCTGACGTTCCGCCTGCTTCATTCGCGCGATGACGGCGTCATACTGCTGGTGACGGGTCTTTTGAAAATCAGAATAAGAGATGGAAGGGCCGGAAATCCTTGCCGTCTGTTTCTCCGGCGCCTGCCGGGCGGGAACGGACGGCGTTTCTGTTTCTCTGCTCTGCCGGGGTTCTTCGGCGGAAGCAGCCGGTGCGGGAGCTTCCGGCTTTTCGACCGCCGTTTCCGTGTAGGGCAGACGAATGCTCTGATATTCCAGCCACTTCAGCTGCTTTTCCTCCCCGGTCAGCGCGGCGAATGGAGAAACCTGCGTCTTCATCAATCAAAACCTCCTTCGCTTCCGATGAGCGTAACTGCTGCATCCTATGCGAAGGAGGAAAAAGAGTTCTGATTTCGACAAGCCGGATTAGAAACCGGCCATTGCCTGGGTGATCTGAGCCATGGCGTTCGCGATGTCCGCCGTGCTGGCTCCGCCCGCGGCCAGCAGATTTTCCAGATTGGAGGCGGCTGCCTGAATGTTCTGGTAATGAGCGGACGACGCATCCAGCTGGCTCATGAAGTCGTAGGCCGTCTGGAGCAGCTGCTGCGCATCGGAGACCAGATCGCCGTTATAACCGTAGCCTCCGTTATCGACGGAATAGCCGTCCTGATGCAGCGTGCAGTAGTTGTAATCGCTGGCGGTTCCCAGATATTCGGCGATCACAGGCCCGTACTCCGGGTCGTTGACATAATCGCTGAGCGGGTGGCCGTTGGGAATCACCACCACACCCTTGACCGTGGTATGGGGGCAGTATTCGGTGGCCAGCATGCCGGTATCGGCGCATACCGTCATGGATTGATGCATCTGACAATAAACGGTAGGCACGGTGGGCTCATACCAGTAGTCGGTCACGGTTCCGTAGCCCATGCTGTCGTTCCGGCAGGCGTCGGTGGCCAGCTGGCCGCTGACGGCGCAGGTGGTGGCCGAGACGATGCCCAGCTGATCCGGCGTGGCCTCGATAATATCCCGGTCGCTCAGCCCCTTGGCCTGATGGATCTTGCTCATGTAGCTCTGCCAGATGGGGGCGGCGGAACCGTTGCCGGTGGATTTGGAACTCAGGGGCTTGTAGTTGTCGTGGCCTACCCAGATGGCGGAAACATACCAGCCGGTCATGCCGGAGAAGGTAACGCCGCGCTGGTCGGAGTTGGTGCCGGTTTTTCCCGCCACCGTCTGGCCTTTGATCTTGGCGGCGCTGCCCGTTCCGTTGGAAATGACGCCCTTCATCATATCTACGGTCATCCATGCGGTAGAGGGCCGGAAAACCTGACGGCGCTCCTGCTGGGCGTGGCTGTCATAGACCACGTTGCCGTCGCTGTCCGAAATGCCCAAAAAGCTGATGGGCTGCTGGTATACGCCCGCGTTGGCCAGTACGCCGTAGGCGACGGTCAGCTGCAAGGGCGTAATGCCGCTGGAACCCAGAGAAAGGCCATAGGGCGTTGCGTCAATGTGATCGCTGTCCACGCCCATGCGGAGCAGGAAGTCCACCGAACGGTCTACGCCGACCATGGTCATCAGCGTTTGGGCGGCGGAAACGTTGTTGCTCTTTCGAATGGCATTGCGCAGGGTCTCCGGCCCGGCGTAGCTGCCGGTGTTGTAGTTCCGGGGCCAGGTGTCCTTGCCGTCAGAACCGGTCCAGCCCTTGATGGGGATGGGCATGTTGTACACCACGCTGGCAGGGGAAGCGCCCAGTTCGATGGCCGGGGCGTAAACCGCAATGGGCTTGATGGTGGAGCCGATGGGCATCTTCATATTGACGGCCCGGTTCAGCGTTTTGCGCTGCGTGGGCCGGTGACGGCTGCCGACGATGGCCTTCAGCTCGCCGGTGCGGTAATCCAGCACCACGGCGGCGGCCTGCGGCTGTTCAATCTCCGTATAAGTGCCGTCATTGTTCCGGGTACGGTAGACCTTGTCGCTGGGATCCCGCAGGGAAGGCCAGCTGGTCCAGGTATCCAGCGTATCCTCCACGATTTCCTGAATCTCGGTGTCGATGGCCAGCGTGACCCGATAACCGCCCGTGCGCAGCTCGTTTTCCATCTTGGCGCGGTTTTCGCTGGTGTCTTCCAGATTGTTCAGCTTCAGGAAGCAGTCGACAATATCGGAAACTGCGTATTCGACATAATGCGCGTACTGATACATGCCGTCGCCTTCGGTGGTGGAGGTTTCCAGCACGTTGGCCGTAGCGGTGTTCAGCGCTTCCTGATACTGGGCCTGCGTGATGAATTCGTTTTCATACATGCAGCGCAGCACGTAGTCGGTACGGTTGTTGGTCAGCTTCCGATAATCCGTGGTTTCAGACTGACGGATATAGAAATTCCGGCGGGGGTTGTAATAATAGGGATTGTTGGTCAGTCCAGCCAGCATGGCGCATTCGCGCAGCGTCAGTTCACTCAGGCTTTTGCCGAAGTAACCCTGAGCGGCCACTTCCACGCCGTAATAGTTTTCGCCCAGATAAATGGTGTTCAGGTAGCATTCCAGAATCTGTGCCTTGGTATAGCGGCTTTCCAGCTGCATGGCCAGATAGGCTTCCTGAATTTTGCGTTTGTAGCTCTGCTCGCTGCTCAGCACCGTGTTTTTGATTAGCTGCTGGGTAATGGTGGAGCCGCCCTGTTGGGAGCCGGTTGTGAAATTGGTGACGAAGGAACCGATGATTCGCTTCACATCGATGCCGTTATGGGTGTAAAAGCGGGCGTCCTCCACAGCGACAAAGGCATTGCAGAGGTTTTCCGGCATGGCGGCAATGCTGACCATGACGCGGTTTTCCGTTCCCTTGTAGTCGGTGATCACATTGCCCTCCGTATCGTACAGGAAGGAGGTCTTGTCCTGATCGCTCAAAAGCGCCAGATCCAGATTGGGGGCTGTTTCCATATAGCCCTTGGCAATGCCCATCACCGCCCCGGCCAGCGCCAGTCCGCCCAGAACGATCACCAGCGCAAACAGCCGCAGAGTGTTGACGCAGATGGAAATCAAAAGATTGGGCTTGGAAAGCCTCGGACGGAAAATGCTGAACTTTTTGCGACCCTCCCGCGATGAATCATCGTTTTCGGGCATCTGATAGGCCGGATCGTCTGTATGGGTATAGGGATCCTGCATCTGCTGGGCAGGATCGTTGGAAGCATGAGTGTGAAACAAAAAAGCACCTCCCGGGAAAATGAAGTAGGCAGCCTTTCAAAGAATGTTGCCATTTTCCTTTGTATTATAGCATATCCTGCACGGCGACGCCATACGGGAGTGTAACAAGTAATACTTCCCATTTTCCCGCATATGGCTTTGGGGGGAGGAGATAAGCGATGCAATGCGGCAAGAAAAGGGGACGGCTGCTTCGGGCGCTGATCTTTGGGCTGCTTCTTTTAACCGCCGGAATCATTTTGCTGGGACAGAATTTAAGTCAGACTTTGTTGGATATGTCCTATGCGCAGGCGTATTCCATCGCAGTCGAAACGGTCAATCGCGCGGTCAGAGAATGCGTTGGAGAAGGATTGGATTATGGCAGTCTGGTGGAAACCACGCTGGACCCGGAGGGTCGTGTCACTTTGCTTCGAACCAGAGCGGGAACCATGAACCGCCTTGCATCGGAAACGGCTCTGAAAGCCAAGGAGGAGCTGAACAGCCTTGAGAACCAGAATGTGTCGGTTCCGCTGGGATCGGCGCTGGGAATCAAATTTCTGGCTGGCACCGGCCCGCGGATCCGAATGCGAATCATTCCCATCGGCGCGGTCAGCACCGGCTTTGAAAGCACCTTTGAATCCGCCGGAATCAACCAGACAAGGCATAAAATTTTTCTGACCCTGCGCGCCACCGTCAGTCTGATTCTGCCAAACGGTTCTCAGCGCGTAGAGGTCAGAAATACGTTTCCGCTGGCGGAAAGCATTATTGTTGGTCAGGTTCCGGACAGCTTTGTGGATGTGAACAATCAGGAGGATATGCTGAACCTTCTGCCATGACCGGCTGAACGTCACAGACCGTCAACTGCTTTTCGCAGACGCGGAACTTGATTTCCAATCCGGCGAAGAAAAAGCCGTAGACCCGCTGGGGGTCATTCTGATAGTGGGGACGGGGATCGCTTGCCAGAATCGCCGTCAGGGAAGCCTGCTTTTCGGCGGGAACCATGCCAAGCAGCTCTTTCGGGAAAACGACGGCAAGTTCATCCCGGCGTACCGCGTCCGCAAAGCCGCCCAGCGCGTCAGGCTTGCAGTCCGCATAGGGGAGATAGGGCTTGATATCGTAAATAGGCGTGCCGTTCATTAAGTCGGCTCCGGAAACGATCAGCGAAACGCCGCCGGTTTGAGCATCTCGGCATACCTCCATCAGACGGACACAGGAAAGGCCGATGGGGTTGGGACGAAAAGGGGAACGGGTGGCAAAAACGCCCATGCGCTTGTTCCCGCCCAAACGGGGCGGCCGAACAGTGGCGCTCCAATGCTTCTGCTTCACTTCCGAAAAACCCCAGATCAGCCAGAGATGCGAAAAGTCCTCCAGACCGCGGAAGGCTTCCGCCTGACGGTATTCCGGCAGAAAGACAATTCGGGATCGTAGTTCGTCTACGATCCCGCTTTGCCTTGGTACGCCAAACTTGGTCGGAAAATCATTTTCAATGGTCGCGATAGGCTGAAGCGTCAGCCGTCCGGTGTCGCCCATGTGCGTACCCTCCTGTGGCTCTTTTGTTACCACGTCGCCTTGCTGGCCGTGGTCACGGCCTTCTGATGATCGTCATCCACCTTTTTGGTGCCGTGGGTCATGCTGTTCTTGAAGTGAATGCAGAAGTGACCGTCAAAGCCGTTGTCGATGGTGGAAGTGCCGTGGGGCATGCCGTTCATGGATGCGGCATACACGTTGCCGTTGTACAGAATCAGAATGGCGCGCCGTCTCCAGCTCCAGGAGCCTCCGTAAATGCTTTTCAGGATGGCCGTGTCCTCAGAGGTGCGGGGCTCGGTATCCATGTGATTGGATCCGGACCAGCGGACAGCCTCGAAAGTTTTGCCGGTTTTCACATCCTTGATGGTGAACTTGGCGTTTTTGGGGATGACCTTGGTCACGTTGTCTTCAAACCAGTCCAGCGTTTTGGTCGTGTACTTTTTGGCTTCGGTTTTGACATTGGTCGAGCTGCTGCTCTTGGAGGAAGACGTCGTGCCGAACAGAACCCGAATGGTCGCCGCGCCCGCGATGCCGTCCGCCTTCATGGAGCGCTTCTTCTGAAGCTGCTTAACGGCGCTTTCCGTGCCCTCGCCGTAACTGCCGTCGATGGTTCCGTTGTAATAGCCCAGTACCTTCAGCGCCTGCTGCAGCTTCACAACGTCCGTGCCGCTGTCGCCAACTCGGGTGGGCTTGGGCGCGGAGCCGATTTCTTCAATGCTGGATACCTCGGGATAGCTTTTGCCGGAAGAACTTTTGCTGCTGGAAGCAGAGGAAGAAGAACTCTTCGTGCTGGCCGTCGTCGTGTCCTTGCTCAGCGAAGTTTTGGCGCAGCTGCCGAAAATGCTCTTGACCGTTTCCTTACCGGCCACGCCGTCAGCCAGCAGATCGTGGTCGCCCTGATATTCCATCACGGCCTTGGTGGTGCCGTCGCCGTAATCGCCATCCAGCTTGCCGGTGTAGTAACCCAGAATTTTCAGCGCCTGCTGCAGCTTCTTCACATCGCTGTTGCTGTCGCCGATGCGCATGGCTCCGGGAGCGTCGCCCAGCGCGTCGATCTGGGACTGCTTTGTCACCTGACTGTGGGAACCGGTGGTGATATACTGCTTCATCACATAGCCGGTGTATTTGCCGTACCGCACCTTGTACCAGCTTCCGGAGGTACTGAGAAGGGTCACTTCTTCTCCCTCGGGAAGGGTTTGCAGGGAGGTGGATTCCTTGTCGGCGGATTTCCGCAGATGAACCTTTGCGTTGGTCGTGGCGGTTTCCTCTGCCGCCGCGACGCTTGCAGGCACAAAACTGAATAGGCTGATGATAAAGGAAAAAGCCAATACGAGCGTCACGGCACGTTGAAGCCGGGTTTTGGTGACGTAATAGCTCTTTTGCATGTTCTCCTCCTGTTTCAAAAGGCATTATAGGATAGGCGTGTTTTCATGCCCTCTCAAGCACAAGCCTAATATATTACAAAATTATTAAAAAGTCAAGACGAAGGGACGCGGCTTTACAATCATTGCATGGGACGAAAAAGAGAAAAGAACCGAAAACCGTGTAAGAAAATGCCGGAAAGTATTGACGAAACAGGAAAAGCAGATTAAACTTGTACAGTGTTCATCGTTCATTCATATTTCGAATTTGGACACATTTCGATGGAGTGAGGGGTTTTTGGGTCTATGAAGGACATCAACGGTACAGTAACACTTGCATATGTAGAGGAAGATAATAAACAGCGGGTTATTTTTCGTGTCATCCCGCTGTGCACCCGGGAAGGCGTTGCTTTTCATGACGCCGCAGAGGATTTTCCGGACGAGGGAAGCCTGAGGATCGTTCCTGACAAAAGAGAACAGAGCACGTTCAAAGAAAGGATGCGCGACATCAGCGGTCTTTGCGCCATTCATCTGGTGAATGACGGCGCGAAGGAGCTTATTAAGGTACGGCAGAATCGAAATTATTCTCCGGAAGCGGGGGAACGCAATAAGCTGGCCATTTATTCCGACGTCATATGCGAATTTGCCGAGGACGGCTGCTTTGAGGTGCTGCAGCCGGGTCAGGACGCGGCTGGAGCGCTGACCTCCAAGGTGATTTTTCAGAAGGATAAAGTTCTTTATGGGCCCGTGCTGAAGGAAGCAGCCGCTTCCGTCGATGTGGAAACGCTGCATCCCTTTGGCAACGACCGCTTCCTTCTGCAGAATATTCAGAACAGCCTGCTGGGAAGCCGCTGCATTTACTGGGATCCGGAAGCCATCATCAATTGGCGGCAGCGCCGTAACGCCATACGCCGCAAAGAACGGGCAGAGGAACGGATGGAAACGGAAGCCGCCGCGGCCCCCCAGCCCGCCGCAGTCAATAAAAAGGAAGAAACGCCGCAGGTAAAAGCGCCTCTTTCCGAAATAGCCGAAAAGAAAACCGCTGTTCGGGAAAAAACCACGGAAACTCGAAAGAAAGCGGAACGGCCGGAAAAAATCGAAAAAGCAGAAAAGCCAGAAAAGGCTGAGAAAAGCGACACCGCCAACGTCTCGGAAGCCGCTTTGCCCATTGGAGCCAAGCTGGATATTCTGGATCAAAAGCTGAATTTTGATCAGCAGATTTCCCGGCTGGATCAGGGAATCGGAAGCACGGCTAACCGGCTGACCATCGAAGAACCGGCGCCCGAGGAAGAAGAGCCGGAGATTGTTTCTCATTTCAACGGAACGCCGCTGGTGCCGAGCGCCAAGCCGATTACCAAGAGCGCGGCACGGCCCGAATCCATGCATCACGTGGTGGAACAACAGCTGTTCCAGAATAACGACGGGGAAAACCGCAGCATTTACCGTATGGTGGAGAACCCCATCGACAGTCTGAATACCTGTCTGGACTACGTATGGCAGAATGCCGACATGCGGAATCAGGCCATTGAAAAGCTCAGCGAAAACGAAACCTTCATGCGGGATATGCTGCAGATCTTCCGCCGCCGCGGACTGAATACCCAGGCGTCCGCTGCCGCGCAGGAGCAGCTGGCCGAAATCGAAGCCGAGCGACTGAGTCTTTTGATGCAGCTGGACAGCGCCAAGCAGAACGCCAAGCAATACCGGGAAGAGGCCATCGCCTCCCTTTCTCAGAAAATGCGGGCTGAATCGGAAAAGCTCAAGAACGAAATCAAAGCGCTGGAAAAAACGAAGAAAAAGCTGACGGACGAAACCCAGGCGCTCAGCCTGCAAAATGCCCGCCAGACCATCGAATTCTTCTCCCGGAACATGCAGTGCATGTCCGGCGCAGGAGAAGAGAGAATCATGCTTTCGCCGGTCATCGGCTGCCATTACGGCGCGTCCGAGCTGGCGGAAAAGCTGCGCGTTCATATGAACGAAAGCGGATACGGGATCAACGAGGACGACGCAATGGGCCTGCTGATCTATTTCTCCGTCAATGATACGCTGTGCCTGTGCGCCGCCACGGAGGCAGACGCGGCGCGCTTTGCCCAGGTCATGCTGGAAAGCTTCGGCCTCCAGAGTGTTTCCGGCACTATTCTGCCGGAGTCCTACGTAGAGGTCGTCAGCATTTTGCCGGAGGACGGCCAGCGTACGCCCACGGTGACGATTCAGTCCCTCGGCACGGAGAGCATGTCCATTTACGGCCACAAGACGCTGTATCTGGCTACGGCCCGTCAAATTGAAAACTATTCTACCGCCGGACTGCCGGCGCATCCCATCGTCCATGTGCCCGCCGCCATCAAGCGCGCCTTTGGGCGTGTGGAGGATTTCCAGGCGGTGCAGCCCGCGTCCCTGAGTTCCTTTACGGATATTCGTTCGGACACGCATCCCATGCTGTCGGAAGCGGACAAGTGGTTCTCGGATCTGAAAGCGCATATCGAAAAAGAAGAATTTGCGGTTCCCCGCGCCACGCTGATCGACATGCGGCGCTTTATCGAAGTGGCTTCCCGGAAGGTTCGCGGCGGCTTCCTGGCGGCGGCGGATTCGGCTGTCTGCCACTGGCTGGTGCCTGCCATCCGTCTGGGCCAGATTCACCCGGAGCACTTCGCCTCGATTGTGGCGGGTCTTCCGCGGGCCATGCAGCTTTTGCATATGGATCAGGACAACCGCTGACAGCTTGACAAATGTTAAATGCTGCAATAAAATAGACAGACGAAAGTTATACTTTTGTAAAGATGGATGGAACCGGCATCGGATGGAAAACCTAACCATCCCGGTGTGTACGCACAGATGCTGCCATCGGCTTTCCGAAGGGAGGAAGGGCGGTTGCTTCCGCCCGACATTGGATGAAAAAACGCGGCTTTTGGTTTGGGATTGTTTTACTCACTGCGCTTTTAGTCTATGGCATCGCCAGCGCGGCCACATCGCCCGTGGTGGCTTCCATTGAGCTGGATCCGGCCTATTTGGCCGCGCCCGGAAAGGTGAAGGTTTCCATCACCGTCTCCAATACCTCGAATGAAGATTTGAAAGACCCGGTAACGCTGCTGGATCCCGCCGCGCAGGTGGTGCCCGATTTCGGCAACAGCGGGCAGGCGATGCTCAAGGCGGGCGGCTCCCTGACGTGGACGGGCGAATATGACGTCAGTCAGAGCGCGCTGGACAACGGTTCCATCGTTTATTATCTCAAATATACCAATTATCTTGCCAGCGGCGAGGCCGTAGAGCAAAGCATTCCCATTCAGGGAAAAATCACAACGCAGAAGGCGGATGTTCTTCTGCAGGTGAAGCGCACCATTACGCCCACCGTGGCCCAGCAGGATCAGGACGTGAAGGTGACGTATTTTATCACCAACGCTGGTACAGTAACCCTCAACGATATCAAAATTCAGGAAAATACCGACATTCAGAAAAAGAAGCAGTCCATCGACGCTTTTTCGCTGAAATCCGGCCAGACGGCGGAGCTGACCTTCACGGTCAAGATGGGAAAGAAAGACCTGACCAGCGGCGCCAAGCTGACCTACACGGCAGAGGGAAGCTCCAAAAAGCTGACCTATACCGTTGACAACCAAAAGATCACCTATGGCGATCCCAAACTGACGGCTTCTCTGTCTTCCAGCGCCAAGGGCGCGGTGGTGAACAACACCGTCACGCTGACGCTGCAGCTGAGCAACAAGGGAAACGTGGATTTCAGCGATATTCGCGTGACGGACGCCACCCTTGGCGAGGTGTTCTCCAATCAGGAACTGAAGGCAGGGGACACGCTGAATCTGACCAAGGATATCACCATTCAGGAAACGGCGCAGTACCAGTTTAACATAACGGCCATGGATGCTACCGGCAACGAAGTGACGGCTTCTACCGACGCTGTAGCCGTGACGGCCATGAACGCGGATGACGTGCTGAATCTGACACTGACGGCCTCGGCGGATCAAACGGAAGTTTACGGGAACCCGGCGAATGTTCACTTCACGCTGGTTCTTCAGAATGACAGCAATGTGGATGCGAAGAACGTCAAGGTCTCCCACGGCGATACCGAGCTGGCTACATTCGACTCCATCCCGAAGGGGGAAAGCCGCACAATCAACCGGGATGCTGCATTGAGCTATTCCGGCAAGTATCAGTTCACGGTCACGGCCAACGATCCGCTGGATAATGCTCTTACCTTCCAGAGCAACGAAATGCAGATCGCCGTGTATGCACCCACGCCCGCTCCCGCAACGCCTACGCCCCCGCCCGTCCCTACGGCGGAGCCCAGCTTTGTGCCCGCTACGGTGATTCCGATTCGCGACCCCAGCATCGGTGCGGTTCCGAAGGCGATTCAGAACGTGCTGCTTCCGCTGCTGATTCTGGCAGGCGTGGTGCTGGTGGCAGTATGTGTGCTTCTTCTGATTGCCACCAAACGCCGGGCCGATCAGAAGCGGGCCTCCGACGCGGCTTACGATCATCTGGAGCGCGCCAAACGCCGCGATTATATCACACCGGCGGACGATGAGGAAGAAACGGAACAGGCTGAGACGGACGGGGCCGATAAGGAAGAGCTGAAGCCCGCCAAAAAGGTCAAGCCTGCCCGCAGGATCTGTCCTGAGGAGCAGGAAGCCCAGATGGCCAACCGCCGCGTGGTGGGCGAGCCGCGGGACGAAGAGGTCAGCTGGGAACTGCCTCATATGAAGTACGCGCGCGACGCGGTGGACACGATGAGTGCCGAGACGCAGGATGACCATTTGCAGATGCAGCACGATCTTTATGACGATGATTCGGAGGATCTCTACCAGGGCTTTGAACGGCCTGACTCCGATGAAGCGAGCGGCTGGCAGACAGACGATTCTTATGAGGATGAAGCCGCTTCGGGCGATGAAGCCTATGCCGAAGACGAGTCCTATTCCTACGATGAGGACGCTCCCTACGATGAGGACGGCGCGTTATATGAAGACGTGCCCGAGGAAGCGGAGGAATGGTCCGAGGCGGACGAAGGCTTTGACGAAGCGGCAGAGGAACACGCCGATGCGGAGCCCGGAGATGCTCATGAAGGCCGCCGCCGTTCCCGCAGACACCAGGAATAAAACAGAGGAGTCGAAAGCATGTTCAGCGGTTTTCCAGAGGAAACCATACGATTTTTTCTGGATATTCGTTTCCATAATGAGGTTTCATTCTATAAAGCTCATGAGGACGAATATCAGACCTTTGTGAAAAAGCCCTTCTACCGCTTTATCGAAGAGCTGGGGGAGACGATGCTTTCCATATCCGACGATTTGGAGGTGCGCCCGGCAAAATGCCTGGCGCGCCTTCGTCGAGATACGCGCTTTACAAAGGATAAATCTCCCTATCGGGATCATCTCTGGCTTGTTTTCCATCGCGCCGGAGAGGCGAAGGACACCTCGGTCATGTATTGGTTTGAGCTGTCCCCGGAGACGGTGGAATGGGGCTTGGGCTTCTGGGAAATGAACCGTCCCGCCATGAACGCACTGCGCGCCAGAATGGTTGAAAAACCGCGCGAGGTGCAGCAGGCGCTTCGCCTGAGCCGCATCCCATCGCCCGAATTGCAGATTTTGGGGGAGCGCTATCAGCGGCTGCGGGCTCCTGCAGGGGTGCCGTTGGAACTGGCAATGCTGTATCCCTGCAAGGACTTGTACATCAAGCGCGTAAACGTTCCCTTCAGGGCCTGCTATCAGCCGGAACTGCCGGACATGGTACGGCAGGACTTTCTCAGGCTGAAACCCATGTATCATTTGCTGCGCTCCGTTGCTGATGAAGCGATGGCGCAGCTGGACGGATGATGCCGAATTTGCTGGCGGACAAAAGGTCAACAGGTAAGGAGGAGAAGCAATGGATTTTAAGAAGCTGAAAAGCGGGTCGGATGTGCGCGGCGTTGCCATGGGAGACAATACGGTGCTGACGCCCGAAACTGCCGAAACACTGGGCCGTGCTTTCGTGGCCTTTTTAGCTCAAAGGCTTTTGAAAAAGCCGGAGCAGCTGACCATCGCCGTGGGAAGGGACAGCCGCCTTTCCGGCCCGCAGCTGCTGCAGGGGGTAGTAAAAGGAATCACTTCTACCGGCGCGACGGCGGCCGATTATGAGATGTGTACGACTCCCGCCATGTATATGGCGATTTTGAGGGAAGGCTTCCAGCCGGACGCATCGATCATGATTACCGCCAGCCACCATCCGTGGTATTTGAACGGCCTGAAGTTTTTCACGAAAGAGGGCGGCTTGGGCTTTCATGAATTGGACAAGGTGCTGGAAATCGCCCAGAACCTGTCCCCCGTGGAAACGAGCGGCCAGACGGGAAAGGTTCTGCATACACCATTTCTTCCCACCTATCAGAAGCACCTGCAGGATCTGATCATTGAAGGCGTCGATCCGGAGGTACAGAAGCCGCTTCTGGGGCTTCACGTGGTGGTGGATGCCGGTAACGGCGCGGGCGGTTTTTATGCGAACATGCTGGAAGAACTGGGCGCTTGGGTGGAGGGCAGCCAGTTTTTGGAGCCGGACGGCCATTTCCCGAACCATATTCCCAATCCCGAAAATGCGGAAGCAATGGCTTCTGTTTCGAATGCCGTGCTGAAGGTCGGCGCCGATCTGGGCGTGATTTTTGACGCGGACTGCGACCGGGCGGCCATTGTGGATCATACGGGCCGGGAGATCAACCGCAATCGTCTGATTGCCATGATCAGCGCCATTCTGCTGGATGAAATGCCCGGCGCGACCATCGTCACAGACTCGGTTACTTCCTCCGGGCTGGCGGACTTCATTCAGGAGTGGGGCGGCGTTCATTATCGCTATAAGCGCGGCTACCGCAATGTGATCGACGAGGCCGTCCGCCTGAATGAAGCGGGCGTGAATTGCCCGCTGGCCATTGAAACCAGCGGCCATGCCGCTCTTCGGAGCAATCATTTTCTGGATGACGGCATGTATCTGGTCACGGTGCTGCTGATTAAGGCCATGCAGCTCAAGCAGCAGGGAGAAGACCTGAGCAAGCTGCTGGATGGGCTGAAGGAGCCGGTAGAAAGCCGTGAGATCCGCCTGAACGTTGTGGCGGAAGACTTTGCCCCGGCGGCCCGTCAGCTGATCGAGCGGCTGATGGAATACGCCACCGAGCATGAGGAATGGCACATCGCTCCGGATAACCGCGAGGGCGTTCGGATTTCCTTTGACATCGATAACCAGCTGAACGCGGCGTGGTTCCTTCTGCGGCTGAGCGTTCATGATCCTGTGATGCCCCTCAATGCGGAAAGCGACGTTCCGGGCGGCGTTCGGTACGTTCTTGGCAAGCTGTACGAGGCGATTCAGGGAGAAACCGACGTAGTGGACTTGAGCCCGCTTCGCACGGCGCTGCAATAAGGAGCCGTCCATGGGCGAATATATCATGGACATGCGCAGGCGCGTGGGCCGTATCCCGCTGATGCAATGCGGCGCCTCTGTGATTGTGGAGAATGAACAGGGCGAAATTCTGCTGGAAAAGCGAAGCGATAACGGCGAATGGGCTTATGCAGGCGGCGCGGTGGAATTGTATGAGCGGGTGGAAGAGGCTGCCGTCCGCGAACTACAAGAAGAAACCGGCCTGATCGCAGAAAAACTGGAACTGTTGGGTGTTTTTTCGGGTGAGCGGCTGCACTATATTTATCCAAACGGAGACGAGGTCAGCAATGTGGACGTGGTGTTTGTGTGTCGCAACTATCACGGTACGCTGAAATGTCAGCCCGGGGAAGTCGAAACCTTGCGCTTTTTCCCGATTGATGCATTGCCGGAGCCTATTTTTTCCGTCAATCAGCCGGCGTTGGAGACTTATCTGAATATGAAAAAGCATGAAAATAGGAGCGAGTAAAATCGCTCCTATCAGCCTGTCGAAAAACCCCATGTTGGCCGCCAGTGCCCGCAAACAGCGCTTTGCGGCCCGCCCCGCTAGGCGTGGCGGGCTTCGGACTGCGGTAGCCCTTCGGGCTGTCCTCGTCCTCGG
>SFGO01000085.1 GCA_004556545.1 Clostridiales bacterium | reverse complement strand
TGACAGCCGTCAACCGAAACGAGGATTTGGCACGGCAGTGCCAAAGACGACGATTGAGGTTGCGGAACAGAGCCCCTAACCTTTGTGCCGCAGCACTTTTCCCGCAAACCAGCGTAGCGCTGTTTGCGGGCAACGGCGGCCAGCATGGGTTTTTTCGACAGGCTGAATCCCCTGTTTCCCTCCGAATGGAGGGAAACAGGGGATTCATTTCTATCTAGCCGTTTTCAGGCAGAACATTCAGCCCTTCGCCGCCTGATCGGCTTCCTTCAGCAGCTCAATGATGGGCAGATGCTGGGGGCAGGCTTTTTCGCACTTGCCGCAGGCCACGCACTGGGAAGGATCTTCCTTCTTTTCCTGACGGCGCGCCATGCTGTTTTTCAGCATTTGAGGCTGATCGAACATCAAAGACTGATCCCACGCATGGAAAATGTCGGGAATATGGACGTTGCGGGGGCAGGGCTGGCAATAGCGGCAGCCGGTGCAGCCGGTCTTCATCCGGCTCAGATAGGCCGCCTTCACATCGGTAATCAGCTGCTTTTCCTGCTCGCTCATGCAGTTCTTTTCCGCGTGGGCAAAGATGCGCAGGTTGTCGTCCAACTGCTCCATGGTGCTCATGCCGCTGAGGATGGTGACCACCTCGGGCATGTCGTACAGATAGCGGAAGGCCCATTCCACAGCGGAACGCTTTTCCGGGAAGGCGTCGTACAGAGCCGCCGCTTCCTTGGGCGGGCAGGCCAGCGCACCGCCGCGTAAAGGCTCCATGATGACGATGCCAACGCCCTTCTTCCCGGCGTCGCGGATGCCCTGCAGGGTGGCCTGATTGTCGCCGTCCAGCACGTTCATCTGTACCTGCGCCAGTTTCCAGTCGTAATCGTTCAGAATTTCCACAAAGGTCTGATAATCATCGTGGAAGCTGAAGCCGGGGTAACGAACCTTGCCGGACTTCACGGCCTTCTCCAAGAATTCCGGATAGTCCAGCTTCCGCATTTTGGCCAGCGCTTCTTTGTCCATGGCGTGAAGCAGATAGAAGTCCACATGATCGGTTTTCAGCTTGGTCAGCTGTTCGTCCAGAAACCGCTCCATATCCGCTTTGGTTTCCAGCAGCCAGAGGGGCAGCTTGGTGGTCAGGGTGACGCGGTCGCGGTAGCCGTCCTGAAGCGCAAGCCCGACGACGGTCTCGCTTTCGCGGTCGTGATAGGGATAAGCCGTGTCCACATACGTTACGCCGTTATCGATGGCGTGACGCAGCATGGCGATGGCCTGCGGACGGTCGATGACCCGCTTTCCGCCGTTTTCGACGGTAGGAAAGCGCATGCAGCCGAAGCCGAGCCGGGAGACGGTTCGGTCAGTGTGGGGGAAAGAAGCGTTTTGCATGGCAGGTTTCTCCTTTCGTAGAGAAGATGGGGGAGAATTCAAAAAGCACGCCGCAGGGGAAGAGCTCTGCGGCGTGCTTGAACAGACGTTGCGCTTACAGCACGTATTCCTTCCGGCTGGCAGGACGGCCCTTCATTTCTTCCGCCTTCTTGGCGTACTTCTCGGCAGTGTTGCCCAGAACCGCGTAGCTGGCGATCTTGCTGCCTTCCACGCCAGGCTGGTTGAACGCGTCTACATCCAGCAGCTCGCCGGCATAGGCGGTGGCCATTTCGAAGAAGAACAGCAGCTGGCCGATGGTGTAGGGGTTCACCTCGGGCAGGGTGATGGTCTGGCTCATGCGGCCCGCGCGGTACAGGGCGTACTCGGTGCCCCGGCGCTCCGCGTCGATCAGGGCGTTCAGGGTCTTGCCGCCCAGGAAAGCCACATCCGGGAATTCTTCGCAGCCGTGGCTGATTTCATACTCGGTACGGAACTGGCCCACCTTCAGGAAGGTGATGACCTTGTCGTAGGGGCCTTCGGTGTAGAGCTGCAGCTGGCTGTGCTGGTCGGTCACGCCCAGCGCCTTGGTGGGGGTCTGGCCCACGTTCACGGCCATGCCCTTACGGGTCACGTTCTTGCCAAGGCTTTCCGCCCACAGCTGGCAGAACCAGTCGGCCATATACTTCAGGCTGTCCGCGTAGGGCATGACCACCTGAATGTTGGCTTCCATATCCTGCATGGCGATGTATTGAAGCACCGCTTCCAGCAGGGCGGGATTCTTCCACACATCGTCGCTCTGGCAACGCTTATCCATCGCGGCGGCGCCTTCCAGCATTTCACGGATGTCGATGCCGCACACGGCTGCGGGCAGCAGGCCCACGGGGCTCAACTCGCTGAAGCGGCCGCCCACGCTGGAGGGAATGTAGAACAGCTCAAAGCCGTGCTCCTTGGCCAGCTTGATCAGGTTGCCCTTCTCGTGGTCGGTCGTGGCGATGATGTGCTTCTCCCAGCCTTCGCCCACTTCGCGCTTGAGCATTTCGGAAACGATCAGGTACTGGCTCATGGTCTCCGCCGTCGCGCCGGACTTGGTGATGACGTTGAAGCAGGTGCGCTTCACATCGATCACGTCCATCAGAGCGGCCATGCGCTCAGGGTCGATGTTGTCTTCCACATACAGACGGGGGCCGCCGCGCTTTTCGGCGGGCAGTTCGTTGTAATGAAGATGATTCAGAGCCTGCTGGATAGCGATGGGGCCCAAGGCGCTGCCGCCGATGCCCAGCACCACAAACGCGTCAAATTCGCTGCGGACGCGAGCAGCCACCGTTTCGATCTTTTCTACGATTTCTTTCTGATTATAGGGAAGCTCCGTCCAGCCCAGCCAGCCGGTGCCGCGGTTCTGCGCCACATTGTGCTGGGCGGCGGCGGCAGCCTGCGCCATGCCGTCTACATGATCGGCGTCGATTCCGTACTGGAAGCCGACGACGTCGCTCATCATGTGGTTAACGTCCAAAACGATCGGTTCATGATTGACCTTTGCCATAATCCCGTTCATCCTTTCCAAAATGGGGTAGCCTTCATATTATCCCCGCGGTAGTATATCATATTTTGCCGAACATTGGAAATGGTTTTTGCGGACGAATAGAGAGAAAAAAAGAAAAGAAGAAAGAAAAGAAGATAGAAAAGAAGGAGGCACGTTTCGGCAAAAAGGCGAAAAGGGCTGAAAGGGAAGGGGCGAACGAGAAGGGACGAACGGGAAGGGACGAACGGTAAGGAACTATTGGAAGGCGGGGGAACGGCAAGGACGTTATCCCCAACCGTTCCAGTCTGCGTCCGGAAACGGCGACCGTTCCTTGGAAAGAATGCTGGATTCCCGCACGGCCAGCCGCGGAGGAATCAGCAGCCGTTCCGGCGGCATGGCCGGACAGTTGATCCGTTCCATCAGCATCCGAACGGCTTCCACGCCCAAACGCTCGCCGTCCAGATGAATCACGCTCAGCGGCGGAGACAGATATTCCGCCATGGGACGGTTGTGAAAGGTGACGATACCGACATCTTCCGGCACTCGAAGCCATGTGTCCTGCAGCGCCTGCAGAAGCCCGCAGGCAGACAGATTATCGCTGCAAAGAATCGCATGGGGCCGTTCCAGCTCCCCCAAACAGGCCCGCGCTACCTGCCGGGCGCTTTGCGGAGTGCCGTCGGTGGGAAAGATGCGCGGCGGCATTCCTAGCGGAAGAGCCAGCCGGTAGCCCTCCAGCTGCCGCTGATGTTTTTCGGCGCCGCAGCAGCTGACGCCCAGAAAGGAAATGGCGGCGTAGTTTTGATTGAGCAGATGATCGACCGCCATCTGCGCGCCAAGCGACAGGTCGTTGTCAATCCAGCTGTCGCAGGGCTTTGGATGATTCGGCTGTCCCAGCAGCACATAGGGAAAGTTTTCCGGCAGCTTCACATCCTTCGCGGCCTCTGGCGTAAGGAGTACGCCGTCAAGCCGCTGTTCCTTCATCAGGTCATGAAGCGCTTCGGGCGTGACAAGCGTGAGGTAGCAATGCCGCCGCATGGCTTCCTTTTGCAGATAGAATTGACTGTCGCTTTCGAAAATGCCGCCGTAGGGGTCTTCGTTATTCAGGTTCAGCACCAGCGCCAGCAGGCCGGTACGGCCCCCGGCCAGACTTCTGGCATTGGAATTGGGGTGATAATCCAGCCGACGAATCGCCGCGAAGATTCGTTCTCTGGTTTCCTGACGGGTAGAAGTTTTGCCGCTTAAGACTCTGGAAACGGTAGATGCGTGTACGCCCGCAGCGCGGGCAACGTCCTCTAAGGTAGCAGACATGCGGTTCTCCTTTTTGAATTGATAAGCACGCGCTTTTATACATAAATTATAACATTTTGGATACAGATGTCAATAAAGATCATTGTTTCTCTTTTGTTCAAATTCGTTGCATTTTTGCTGTCCGGTGCTATACTGAAACCATATCGTTTTTTTGTCAGAAAAAACGAGGGAAGTGTCAAAAAAGTGGAGGTGCAGGAGGCACTGCTGCCACTCAATCGTTGCGGAGGACTACTACCGTAGCCCCTGCTCGTTTCGTGTCACACCTGCGGGTCGCTAACCGCCTGCGGCGGTTGTGCCCACTGGGGACCCGCTTCCCTCCGGTGCCTGCCGGGGTTATAGGGCGGCGAGAGGGAGCGCGCATCCAGTGGATGCAACTGCCAAAGGCAGCTAGCGACTGATAGCCGTCAACCGAAACGAGGATTTGGCACGGCAGTGCCAAAGACGACGATTGAGGTTGCGGAACAGAACCCCTAACCCTTGTGCCGCAGCACCTTCCCCGCAAACCAGCGAAGCGCTGTTTGCGGGCAACAGCGGCCAACTCGGTTTTTTTGAAAAGGAGAGAAAAAATGCAGCGCATCCATTCCTCAGAAGCACGAATGTTTTTGGCCCAGTTCCTTTCCCGGAGGGAAAAACTGCAAATGAACCTGTTTGACCTGATTTTGGAAAAGGAGGACGCGCTTTGCTGGTCGGACGGCGGGTCCGTGCTGGCGGCGCAAAGCAATGAGCGCACGCCGCTCTGGCTCTGGCTGCGGGAGGAGCTGCCGTCCGACGCTATGGAGCAGGCGGCGGCTTGGCTGGCAGAGGTGCTGCAGGCCCGGCCTGGGCTTTGTTTTTCGGCGGATCCGAATCGCTGCGGCGGGATGATAGAGCGCGTGGAACGGCTGACGGGCGGCTGCGTCCGCACGGATATGCGGATGAATGCCTACGCCCTTCTGGAACGCCCGGAATGGAAAGAAACAGCCTGCCGGGGACGGATGGTCGCTCCGGCTGAAGGGCACCAGGCGGCTATGGCCTCGCTGCTGCGTCAGATGACCGAGGATGCGGAGGGACAGGTCATTCCCGAAAGCGCCGCACGGGAGTTTGCCCAGGTCATGACCGGCTCGAAGCGTCTGTTCCTGTGGGAAGATGACGGCGTTATCTGTGCCATGGCTATGATCGCTCACGAAGGGCCAAACGCTGCACGGATCAACACCGTCGTGACCGACCGGGCCTGCCGGGGTCAAGGATATGCCGGAATGCTGGTCAGCCAGATTTGCCGGAAGCTCATGGAGCGCGGCGTTACGCCCATGCTGTATGCGGACGCGGCCTATCCGGCCTCCAATCGGGTGTATCAGAAAATCGGCTTTGAAAAGATCGGGGAAATCTCCAACTTCAGCTGGAAAACAGCAGAATAAAGGAGGCTGCCCTTCGGTTCACACAGGTCGTGAAAAGAAAAAGATACGACCTGTTCTTTTCGACTGGAAACCCATATAATCAAAGAGAATCAACAGAGGAGAGGAATGCTGTGAATACTGCGGTTTTGGCGATTGACATCGGCGCGTCCAGCGGGCGGCACATGCTGGGACAAATCGAAGACGGGAAACTGACGCTGAAGGAAATTTACCGTTTTCCCAACGGCGCGGAGAAGAAAAACGGCCACCTGTGCTGGAATCACCGCGCGCTCTGGGAGCACATTCTGGCGGGCATGAAAAAATGCGCTGAACTGGGCGTTATTCCCGCCTCCGTGGGCGTTGATACCTGGGGCGTTGATTATGTGCTGGTAGACGAAAACGGGCGGATGCTTTCCGACGGGATCGCCTATCGGGATGATCGTACCCAGACGGTGCTGGACAAGCTGCCTGAAGAAATGCTCTACCGGGAAACCGGCATCGCGAAGCAGTCTTTCAACACGGTCTATCAGCTGATGACCGAGCCGAAGGAACGGCTGCAGAAGGCCCATCGCCTGCTGTTTACGCCGGATTATTTTCACTACCTGCTGTCCGAGAAAATGGCCAACGAGTACACCATCGCTTCCACCGGCGCGCTGCTGGATCCGTCCACGCGCAGCTGGAACACGGAAGTCCTGCGCATGGCCGAAATTCCGGAGACCCTGTTCCCGGAAGCACCGAAAATGCCGGGCACCCTGCTTGGAAATCTGCGGCCCGAGGTGGCGGCAGAAGTGGGCTTTACCTGCGACGTGATTCTTCCCGCGTCCCATGATACGGGCAGCGCCTACATGGCCGTTCCGGCCCGAGACGGTCAGGCAGCCTATCTGTCCAGCGGCACCTGGAGCCTGCTGGGCACGGAACTGGACGAGCCGGTCGCAACGGAAAAGGCCCGCCGGTCCGGCTTCACCAACGAGGGCGGTTATCAGGGGAAGATTCGCTTGCTGCGCAACATCATGGGCCTGTGGATGCTGCAATGCATCCGGCGGGAAGAAAACGAGCGGTACAGCTTTGCCGAGATGGCCGAGCTGGCCTTGCAGGGCGCAGGGTATCCTTATACGGTGGATGCGATGGACAATCGCTTTCTGGCCCCGGAAAACATGACGGCGGAGATCAGGACGGCGCTTCGGGAAGCGGGCAACCCCGAACCGGCAAGCCTGCCCGAACTGCTGGCCTGCGTGAACCGCAGTCTGGCAAAGTGCTACGCCGACGGCATTCGGGAATTGAGCGCCCTGACCGGGAAGAACTACACCTCCCTGAACATCGTGGGCGGCGGCTGCAACAACCGGGTGCTGAATCAGTGGACGGCGGACGCGACCGGCTTACCCGTATTCGCAGGCCCCGGCGAGGGAACGGCGCTGGGCAACGCCATTGCGCAGCTGATCGCGCTGGGAGAGCTGAAGGATCTTTCCCATGCCCGCGAGCATATCCGGGCGGATTTCGAGCTGAAAACGTTTATGCCAAAGGAGAACGGAAAATGAGCATGTATCAGGAAGCCAAAGAACGCTACGCCGCGTGGGGCGTAGACGCCGATTCCGCTATTGCCAGATTGAAGGAGATTCCTGTCTCGATTCATTGCTGGCAGGGGGATGACGTGACCGGGCTGGAAAACGCCGGAGAAGCCCTTTCCGGCGGCATTCAGGCCACCGGAAACTATCCCGGCAAGGCCCGCACCTTCGAAGAGCTGACCGCCGATTTTAACAAGGCCTGCAGCCTGATTCCGGGCAAGAAACGGCTGAATCTGCACGCCAGCTACGCCGTCATGACGGAGGAAAACCGGGCGGAGCGGGATGAACTCAGGCCGGAGCATTTCAAGGCGTGGGTGGACTACGCGAAACAGCGCGGCCTTGGCCTTGATTTCAATCCCACCTTCTTCAGCCATCCCATGGTGAAGGACGGCATGACCCTGTCCAGCCCCGATGAAACCGTGCGTCAGTTCTGGATCCGCCACGGCATCGCCTGCCGCCGGATCGCCGCCTATTTTGCCAAGGAGCTGAACACCCACTGCCTGTGCAACGTGTGGATTCCCGACGGCCTGAAGGATGTGCCTGCCGACCGGCTGTCTCCCCGTCTGCGCCTGAAGGACAGCCTCGACCAGATTTTTGCCGAAAAGCTGCCCGGGGTCATCGACAGCGTGGAAAGCAAGGTATTCGGCATCGGTCTGGAAGCTTATACCGTGGGCAGCAACGAGTTTTATACCGCTTATGCGGCGCAGCATCCCGGCGTGTACAACCTGCTGGACAACGGCCATTACCATCCGCAGGAATTCGTCAGCGATAAGATTCCCGCCATGCTGTGCTATTTCGACAAGCTGCCGCTGCACATTACCCGGCCCATGCGCTGGGACAGCGACCATGTGGTGCGGTTTGAAGACGAAATCCGTGAGATCGCCACGGAGATCGTCCGCTGCAACGCGACGGAACGGGTGCTGATCGGGCTGGATTTCTTCGATGCTTCCATCAACCGGGTCGCGGCGTGGGTCATCGGCTCCCGCAATGTGGAAAAGGCGCTGCTGTGGGCGCTGCTCATGCCTCACGAGCAGTGGAAAAAATGGCAGGGCGAAGCGCGGTTCACCGAGCTTCTCATGGCACAGGAGGAGTTCAAGACCCTGCCCTTCGGCGCGGTGTGGGAGGAATACTGCCGTCAGTGCGGCGTGCCGGAAACTAAGCAGTGGTTCCAAACCGTTGAAAAATATGAAGCGGATGTGCTGAAAGGAAGAAATTGACATGAGCATTCTGGAACTGGATGTGATGCGGGCCTATATCCGCATGTGTAACGACGGCTGGCTGCAGGGCTGGCACGAGCGCAACGGCGGCAACCTGACCTACCGCACGACGGAGGAGGAAGCGGCTCAGTGCCGGCCTTTCTTCAAAAAGGAGCCGGGCCCATGGGTGGAACTGGGTGTACAGGCCGACAATCTGAAGGGCGAATATTTTATCGCCACCGGGAGCGGCAAATACCTGCGCAATGTGATTCTGGCCCCGCAGGATAACCTGTGCATCTGCGAGATCAACGCGGCGGGCGACAGCTACCGCATCGTCTGGGGACTGGAGAAGGGCGGACGGCCCACCAGTGAATTTCCGAGTCATTTCCTGAATCACAGCGTGCGCAAAGCCGCCACGGACGGCGCCTGCCGGGTGATCTATCATGCCCATCCGGCCAATGTCATCGCCATGACCTATCTTCTCCCGCTGACGGCCCGCGATTTTACCCGGGCCCTGTGGCAGAGCGCAACCGAATGCCCGGTGGTATTCCCCGGCGGCGTGGGCGTCGTGCCGTGGATGGTGCCCGGCGGCGCGGATATTGCGCTGGCTACCAGCAAGCTGATGCGGGAATACGACGCGGCGGTCTGGGCGCATCATGGTCTGTTCGTATCCGGGCCGGATTTCGATACCGCCTTCGGCCTGATGCACACCATTGAAAAAGCGGCGGAAATCTATATGAAGGTGGTTTCCTCCGGCAAGCCGGTGCTTCAGACCATCCGGGACGAGGATTTGCAGGCCATCGCCGATGAATTCGGCGTAAAGCTGAATCAGGCTTTTCTGGGCTGACGGGAGGACAAAGGCATGGAGCGCTATGCGTGGAAGGCTACCGTTCTGCCCGGCAAGCTGGAGGAGTACATCGACCGACATAACCATCTCTGGCCGGAAATGAAGGCCGTGCTGAAAGAGGCGGGCATTCGGAATTATACCATCTGGAACGTGGGGGAGGAGCTGTTCGGCTATTATGAGTGCGACAGTGTGCAGACCGCCGCGCAGGTACAGGCCCGCAGCGAAGTGGTGGAACGCTGGAATGCGTTCATGAAAGACGTGATGCAGATGGAAATGGATCCGATCACCGGCGCACAGCCGTTGATGCGGCAGGTGTTTCTTTTCGAATAAACGGTCGGTGTGCGATTGAACGGAAAATAATAACCAGCCCCGCCTTTCTTTTGGAGAAGGGCGGGGCTGGTTTGCTGTGATTGCCATATAGAAAAGGAGAAGCTTTACAGACGCAAAATTCGCACCGCGCCGGGACAGGGGAGGAAGTCTACGGTTTCTCCGCCGCAGACCAGATAAAGCCCCTGATCCTGACAGGCGGCTATCAGCGTTTCCTGTTCCAGCAGGCAGAAATCCCGCGGCTCTTTGCCGGGCAGCAGGATCACCTGCTCTTTTTTCAGCGGGGAAGGAGAAAAGCGCACGATGCTGCCTTCGCCGCGATTGGAAGCGTAAAGAGCGGTTCCATCCTCAGAGAACCATAGCGCCGCCGCCGTGTTGGGGGTATCCGGCTTTTCCAGCGTGGATATGCCATCGCCGACCACATGACCGCCGTCCTTTTCCAAAACGACCGGATAAACGCGGTTCCCAAGCTCTGTCACCAGAAAAGCCGTTTTTCCCGGCCCGTAAGCTACATGACGGGGGCCTTGTCCAGCCGGAACGGTCACACGACAGCGTTCGTGAAGCAAACCATTTTCGTCCTGCTGATACACAAACAGCGCGTCCAGTCCCAGATCTACCGCGCAGAAGCAGCCGGGCATGTGGGGGATTCGGGTAATCTGGTGCAGATGCGGCCCGGTCTGACGGGTCGGATGGGGCCCGGAGCCATGGTGCTGAATCAGCTGAATCCGTTCTCCGATCCCGTTTTCCGTCAGCGGAAACACCGCCAGCGAACCGTTGCCGTAGTTGGGCACCAGCAGAAAGCGTCCATCGTCGGAAAGGGCCAGATGGCAGGGCTCATTTCCGCCGGTGGGCTGGGTAGAGAGAACCTTCATTCCCTCGGAAGAAATTTGCAGCTCGTGAACGCAGCCGTTCGTAGGCGCACTGCCGCTGTTGCTGACGGAAAAAATGCGCCCATTCGGCCCGAAGGTCTGCCAGTTGGGGTCGGTCAGAGAGCCGTCTGTCCAGAGCTGGGTCATGCGGTTGTTTTGGATGCGAACATAGCAGATTCCCGCGCCGCCCATGCGGGTCAGAGTGCCGATTAACAAATCCGTCATCGCTGATATACCTCCACGGGTTCAGAATAGAGAGAAAAAGGGGAGAATCAGAAGCTTATTTTCAAAAAATCGGCCCGTTTTGGAACGGGCCGGCAGAGTGTCAAAAAAGTGGAGGTGCAGGAGGCACTGCTGCCACTCAATCGTCGCAGGGACTACTGCCGTAGTCCCTGCTCGTTTCGTGTCACGCCTGCGGGTCGCTAACCGCCTGCGGCGGTTGTGCCCGCTGGGCACCCGCTTCCCTCTGGTGCCTGCCGGGGTTATAGGGCGGCGAGAGGGAGCGCGCATCCAGTGGATGCAGCTGCCGAAGGCAGCTAGCGACTGGCAGCCGTCAACCGAAACGAGGATTTGGCACGGCAGTGCCAAAGACGACGAT
>SFGO01000084.1 GCA_004556545.1 Clostridiales bacterium | reverse complement strand
TTCTTTTGCACACTTTTCTTTCGCCACCGAAAGAAAAGTGTGAGCGCCCCTTGGGACGGCCAGTCCCAATTCGCGCCGGAGTCGGCGCGTCAGGCCCCATCAAAGGGGAATTTCTTGCGGCAGAGTTGTCTCTCTTCATGCAAGCAGGGTGGCTTTCCGCTCGCCCCCTGCACCCCTTCGGATCGCCTCCGAAGTAAATAAGTACCCCCATGAAGGCTGCAAGCCCTCTCCTCGCGCCGGAGTCGGCGCGTCAGACCCCGCCGGGGGCAGGGGGGTGCGCCTGCGGGCGCACTGAGGGCTTTCCGCTCGCCCACTGCCCCCTTCGGGGAGTCGGCGTATCCACGAGACAGAGGTTTGCGCCTGCGAGCATACTGGGGGCTTCCTTCGGGGTAAACATGGCGGCAACAATTTCTGGAATGCCCGAATGGAATCCCAGATAGGGCGCGTATGGAGCAACTGAATCCTGCCGGGCTTGCCTTGACCCCGATGCCTTCCTCTGCATTCTCTTTCAGTCATTCTTAAGTGCTGTCGCTCTGCCCCGAAGGGTGAACGCTTGCTTTCGCCATGAAGTTGTATTATACTAAAATCGAAGTAATTTGCAAAAGACAGGAGATAGAACTTTGAAACAGTGCTTTCGGCGCGTAGGAAAGTGGACGCTTTTGTTGGCAGGACTGATTGTCTGTTACACGGCGTCGCTGCTGGCCGTGTACCTCATCCCGGATGAATGGGTGAATGACCACGTTCAATCGGCCGTGACCATTCTGAAAGAAGAAGGCGACGGCGGTTACGCTAACTATTTTTGGCATGTCGCCTATGGTATTACCGATAATTTGACCGATAAAGAAATGTTTCTCGGGATGCTCAAAAACGGGCGCACAACGGCTCAGGCCGCGATGCGCACCGACTATTCGCGCTATTGGCATGGCTACGCCGTAACCCTGCGGCCGCTGTGCGTCGTGCTGAGCATCATCAATCTGCGCTTTCTCAATATGATGCTGCTGTTCGCCTTGTTTGTGCTGTGCTACTGGCACTGCCGCAGGCGGCTGGGCGCGTGGATCGCCTTCTTTTTCGGGGCAGGACTGGTAATGTCCTTTATCCTGATCGCTCCCTTCTGTCAGCAGTATATGACGGTGTACTTGCTGACCCTTTCCGCCTGTTACGGCCTGCTGCGGTTCTGGGAAAAGCTGCGGCATCGTCTGCCTGAATTTTTCCTGACGCTTGGGTCACTGGTGTGCTTTTTTGATTTCCTCACCTTCCCGGTGCTGGCGCTGGGCTATCCGCTGCTGGTAGCGCTGCTTCTGCAGGTAAAGGCGGGAGAAGCTTCCTCGCGGTTGTGGTGCCAGACCATTGGCCTGTCGGCTATCTGGCTCGTTTCTTACGCGGCAACATGGCTTTGCAAGGCCCCCGTAGGTACGCTGCTGACGGGACAGAACGTGCTGGCAGATATTCTGAAGCAGGTGGCTTTTCGAACTACCGGGAACTGGGAGTATGTGGTGGTTACCCCCATTGATTCCATTCTGATTAACCTTAAGACCTTCTTTATCGGCTCCAATGTGCTGTGTTTTGTGCTGCTGTTGGGAGCAGCGGCCCTCCGCGCCCTGCGCCGCCCGCAGCCGCTGGCTCACTGGGTGCGGACTTTGCCTGTGGCTGCGGTGGCTCTGTGGCCCTTTGTGTGGTACTGCGTTTTACAAAACCATGTACGCCTGCATTTCTGGATGACCAATAAACAATTGGCCGTAACAGTTTTCGCCCTGTGCGCCTACCTGACGTCGGCGGCGCGGGACGGCCTTTGTGAAAAAGTCTCCAAGGAAACTTGAACGATAGTACGTTCCCTGCAGTTTTTACCGGCTTTCCCTTGTCTATCGTTCCTATCCTGTGCAGCAATATTTCTGTTTATAGAAATAGAGGCGCAAGGAATGAGCTGCACGGATGGTTTCCGTGCGTATCACCGACATCCGTCATAAAAAGCTTACCGAAGGACAGACAGGGATAACCAATGCAAACGAAATGTTCTTATTCGTCCATGGTAAAAAGGGCCTCGTCCGCGAAATCGGCGTAAGCAATTTCGGCGTTGGTCAGATGCAGCTTGTCAAAGACATGGGCATTGATATCTGCGTTAACGAGCTGGCTTACAACCTGATCCATCGCGGCGCAGAGCTGGCCGTGTTCCCCTATACCGAGAACAACAACATTGGCATTATGGCATATATGCCCCTGATGCAGGTCATTCTTTCCGGCAAGTACGATACCATTGAGGAGATTCCCGTTGTGCGCCGCCGCACGCTGCACTTTGACAGCCGTAAGAACGATCAGATTCGCCACGGAGGTCCGGGCATGGAAGACGCGCTGGAAACCTTCCTGGCCGATCTCAAAGCGGTTTCGAAGGAAAGCGGCATCAGCTGCAGCACCCTGTGCATCAGTTGGATTCTCTCCCACAGTGCGGTCAGCACCGTGCTGGCCGGCTGCCGCACCACCGCCCAGCTGGAGGCGAATGTAAAGGCGGTGGAAACCACCCTTTCCGCTGATTTGGTAAAGCGCCTTGACGAAATCAGCGCCCCGATTGCCAGCATGTGCGGAGCAAACTGCGACCTGTGGCAGTGGAACAGCCGCGTCTGGTAAAGGATTGCATAGAAAGAAGGATATGCATGGAGCTTATCAGCCAGAAAATGAGAAAGCTTGCCCCGGAGATGGATCCGCTTCGTCTGGGTACAGGCTGGAAGCCGGGTGATCTTTCCAAACCGCAAATCATGGTGGAAAGCACCTTCGGCGACAGCCACCCCGGCAGCGGCCACCTGAACCAGCTTGTGGATGCAGCCCGCAGGGGCATTGCTGATGCCGGAGGGTATGGGGCACGTTATTTCTGCACGGATATCTGCGACGGCGAGAGTCAGGGAACGGATGGAATCAATTACAGCCTGGCCAGCCGTGAAATGATTGCCAACATGATCGAGATCCACGCAAACGCCACTCCGTTCGACGGCGGCGTCTATATCGCCAGCTGCGATAAAGGAATGCCGGGCAATCTGATGGGGTTGGCCCGTGTCAACATTCCCTCCGTTGTCATTCCGGGCGGAACCATGAGCGCCGGACCGGAGCTGCTCACCCTTGAGCAGCTGGGCATGTACAATGCCCAATACGAGCGGGGAGAGATTGACGAGGCCCGTCTGTGCTGGGCCAAGGAAAACGCCTGTCCCAGCTGCGGCGCATGCAGCTTTATCGGCACCGCATCCAGCATGCAGATAATGGCGGAAGCGCTGGGACTGGCCCTTCCCGGCAGCGCCCTCCTGCCCGCCACCAGCCCCGATCTGATCGATTACGCCTATCAGGCCGGAAAGAGATCGGTGGAGTTGGCGCTCAGCGGGCTGAAGCCCAGCGACATTGTTACGATGGACAGCCTTGAAAATGCCATTCTGGTGCATGCGGCCATCTCCGGCAGCACGAACTGCCTCCTGCATCTGCCCGCTATCGCCCATGAGTTTGGCCTTTCCATCGACGGCAATACCTTTGACCGTCTCCATCGGGGCGCGCACTATCTGTTGGATATCCGTCCTGCGGGGCGCTGGCCTGCGGAGTTCTTTTACTATGCAGGCGGCGTACCTTCCATCATGGAAGAGATCCGCAGCATGCTCCATCTGGACGTGATGACCGTTACCGGCAAAACGCTTGGCGAAAACCTGAACGAACTCCGGAAGAATGGATTTTATGACAGATGCGGCGAATGGCTGGAAGCCGCCAATCGGAAATACCAGCTGCACCTGACCCGCAACGATATCATCCGGCCGTTTGATCAGGCCATCGGCACCGACGGAAGCATCGCCGTTCTTTACGGCAATCTGGCTCCGGAAGGGGCCGTCATCAAGCACACCGCCTGTCCGAAGGAAATGTTCCACGTGGTGCTCCGCGCCCGTCCCTTTGAAAGCGAGGAAGAATGTTTGGAAGCCGTTCTCCACCACAAGGTGGAAAAGGGCGATGCCGTTTTCATCCGCAACGAAGGACCAAAGGGCAGCGGTATGCCGGAGATGTTCTATACCAGTGAGGCTATCAGTTCGGATCCGGAACTGGGACGTTCCATCGCGCTGATTACGGACGGACGTTTTTCCGGCGCGTCTACCGGCCCCGTCATCGGTCACTGCAGCCCGGAGGCGCAATCCGGCGGTCCTATCGCTTTGGTGGAAAAGGACGACCTGATTGAAATCAACATTCCGGAACGCATTCTTGCCATCGTAGGCGTGAAGGGCCAGCGCAAAACGCCGGAAGAAATCGAGGCGATTCTTGCCGAACGAAAAAAGCATTGGTCGCCAAAACCCTGCAAATATCAAACCGGCGTCCTGCGCCTGTTCAGCGCTCATGCCGCCTCCCCCATGAAGGGCGCATATCTGGATTTTGATTAAGGCGGCACGCTCTTGCTGCGGGGATAGCTATGAGGGCAAGCAGCCTGTGTTATCTTGTCCGCGGAGGACTCGACTGTGACGGTTGGTTGACACCGCCATCTTGCCATAGTCGAGTTCTCCTTTGTTATAGAAATGCGCTCTTTCGTTCCGAAAGGGATTCAGAGTGTCAAAAAAGTGGAGGTGCAGGAAGTACTGCTGCCGCCCAATCATCGCGGAGGACTACTGCCGTAGTCCCAGCTTGTTTCGTGTCACGTCTGTGGATCGCTAACCGCCTGCGGCGGTTGTGTCCACTGGGCACCCACTCCCCTACGGTGCCTGCCGGGGTTATAGATAACCCTTATGACGCAGCACTTTCCCCGCAAACCAGCTTAAGGATGCACAGTCCGACGGCCGAAGGCCGACTAGCGCCAGAAATGGCTGAAAGCCATGAAGCGCGTAGCCAAGCACCAGCGTAGCGCAGGGCTTGGCCGCAGACATGCGGCGGGGCGGGCCGCAAAGCGCTGTTTGCGGGCGACAACGGCCAATATGGGGTTTTTCGACAGACTGAGCGGCATGGCCGAAGCCATGCCGCTGTCTTTGAATCTTTTTCTGCTATTCCCATCAGCCCTTTACGCTTCCGGCCGTCAGGCCCTGCACAAAGAACCGCTGGCAGGTAATGAATACGATCACCACCGGGATCAATGTCAACACAGACATGGCGAACACATAACCCCATTGAGTGAACTGATGCTGCCCGAAAAAGCCCGCGATGGCAATGGGCAGGGTGCGCAGATCGGTATCGTTGATGACCGTGTTGGCCCAAGGGTACTCCTCCCACGCGGTAAGAAAATTGAAGATGCTGACGGATGCAATGGCCGGGGCTGCCAGCGGAAGGGCGATTTTTCCATAAACCGTCATCACGCTGGCGCCGTCGATGTAGGTGGCCTCGGTGATCTCGTCAGGAATGCCCTCCATAAAGCCCTTGATCATGAAGGTGGAAAAAGGGATGACCCACGCCACATAGAAGGGGATCAGCCCGGCCAGCTTGTTCACCAGCCCCAGCCGGGTCGCCAGCTCGAACTGCGGTACGATCATGGTGGTGCCGGGAATAATCATCGTCAGAATGATAAAGCCAAACAGCAGCTTTTTGCCCCGAAAGTGAAACTTCCCCATCACGAACGCCATGGCCGAAGACACCAGCGCCGCCAGCACCACGGAGCTCAGGGACACGAAAACCGAATTGAGAAAATTCAGATAAAACTTGCTCTGCGACAGAATGTACTGATAATTTTCAAGGGTCAGCGCCTCCCATTTTGGGAAAAAACGGGGCGGATATTCATACAGCGCACCGTTGGGCCGAAGAGAGGTGGAGATCATGTAAATCATCGGCAGGGTGCAGACGACCGTGCCAATCGCCAGAAGCAGATAGCGAAGGAAATTCGCACGAAGTTTCCGAAGAGCGTTCTTTTTCATAATCTGCCTCCTAGGCGTCCTTGTTTTTCATGGTCTTGAACTGGAGGATCGCCAGAAGGCCCAGGCAGAAAGCCATAATGAAGCTGAGCGCGGCCGCATAGCCGAATTTGCCGGTGCTGAACGCCTTGTAATACATCCAGGTAAGCAGCGTATCGGTCTGATGGGCCGGTTTGCCGCCGGTGATCATCTTAATGGAAGTAAACACGTTGAAGCCGCCGATGGTCAGCATGATGAGCGCAAACAGAATGGTGCCCCGAATACAGGGCAGGGTGACGTTGCAGAACTTTTTCCACGCGCCGCAGCCGTCCATTTCCGCCGCCTCATACAGGTCCATGGGCACCTGCTGCAGAGCCGCCAGAAACACCACCATATTCCAGCCCACGCCCTTCCAGATGCCCAGAATCATGGCGACGGTCATGCCGCCCCAACGGCTGTCCAGCCAGCGGGTGTTGGAGGCCGTCACGTGGAGCACGTTGGTCAGCAGATAGTTCAAAAGCCCTTCCGTATTGAATATGTACCGAAATACCAGCGACGCAATCACCCACGACGTAATGACGGGCAGGTAGTTGATGACGCGGAAGGTCACGCTCCCCTTTCGGATGCCGTTGATCAGCACCGCCGTGAACAGGCCCAGGATCATCTGCCCGGGCACCGTGACCAGCGTATAAACGATGCTGTTGACGAACACTGTCCAGAAGGTGCCGTCGCCCCATACGTCCCGATAATTTTGCAGCCCGATAAAGGGCTGGGTCAGCATGGAGGCAAAGCTCCAGTCGCAGAAGCTCATCCACAGCAGCCGGAAAATGGGATAAACGGTGAACATCCCAAAGATGAACAGCCCGGGCAGCAGCAGAACGGCCAGCTGGACGCGGTTTAGACGGGACTTCAGAACCATAGAGAATCGCCTCCTTGGATGCTTCGGGCGCTGCCCGCAGGCGGGTTCTCCGCCCGCAGGCAGCGCCCTGCAACGTTTTCCGGGATTGACTTTCCCATGGGAAAACGGTATGATGAGTTACTGGGCCAGCAGCTGGTCAAAGACAACGGCCAGTTCGTCCATGGCTTCCTGAGCAGTCTTTTCGCCGCTGACAACGGCGGTCATGGCGTTGGTCAGTTCGTTGTCCATCTCGCTCCAGGCCGCCACCGTAGGCCGAGCCTTGGCCGTCTGAATGGCCTCGATGAAGGGCGCGTAAGAAGCGTTCTTCACGGTATCGCTTTCCAGCGCCGCCTTGTTGACGGGGATCTGGCCGCACTGAGCCATCGCCGTCTCGGCGTATTCGCTGGTCATGAACTGCATGAACTTCCAGGCAGCTTCCTGATTGGCAGTGTTGAACATGGCAATGTCCTCGCCGCCCAGCACGGAAACGCTGCCGCCCTCGCCCGCGGGAATGGGCGCGGTGCCATAGGCAACGTCAGGATACGCGCCGGAAAGCTCGGCGGTCTTCCAGGGGCCTTCCAGCATCATGGCGTAGCGGCCGGTGCCGAAGCCGTCGGTCATGGGGATGTCGCCGCTGTTGAAGCCGGTCAGAGCGCCTTCCTTCACCAGCGCAGCAAAGGTATCCACCGCCTTGACGGTCGCTTCGGAATTGATGTAGCCGGTCGCCACGGTCTGGTCTTCGTTGGTCAGGCTGCCGCCGAAGCTCCAGATGAAGGGGCAGATGTTCCAGCCGCTAAGGGCGGGCTCGTTCCAGCCCCAGACCTGCTGGCCGTTGGCATTGGCGCCGGACAGGGCGCGCACGGCGGCCACCCACTCGTCCATGGTGGTGGGAACGGCCACATTCGCCGCTTCCAGCATGGCGGTGTTGTAGAACAGGATCTTGCTGTTGGTGTTCAGGGCCAGCGCGTAGTAATGGCCGCCGATTTTCGCGGTGGACATGGCGCTGTCCAGCAGGGCGGCGCTTACGTCCGCGAAGTCGGGCATGGCCTCGTCCAGCGCCACCAGCACGCCCATTTTCTGGAATTCGGGCAGCCAGGCGATGTCGCAGCGGGCCACGTCCGGCAGGCTCTGGGAGCTGGCGCTGACCAGAATCTTATCGTGCAGCTCCGCCCATTCGTGAGACACAGCGTTGACCTTGATCCCGGGGTTTTCGCTTTCAAACTTGGGAATGAGATCGTTCATCAGGGTCTCATTTTCCGCCGATTGTGCGCTGTAATGGTGCCAGAAATTGATGGTCACAGGGGTTTCTGACGATTCCGCCAGGGCAGTGAACGCCGCCAAGCAAAGCACGGCACTGAGCAGGATCGCCAGAATTTTTTTGATGGTAGACATGGTTTTTCCTCCTTTTATGATGGAATGATCTTGACGGCGTGAGCCGGGATCGTCCCGGCCTCCGCCGCGAAGTCCTGAGGTTGATCGCCGCTGTTGAAAATCACGGTGATCGTTTCGCCGTCCGTCCGGCGCTCAAAGGCGAAGAGCTTTTTGTCCGGGTCGGCCAGAAGGGTGCGGTACGCTCCCCTGCGGACGGCTTCATGCTGGCGGCGGAACCGGATCAGCCTCTTCACCCAACCAAGCAGCTCTTCGTCCTGCCGCTCCCACGCCATGCCGCCCCGGCAACCGGGGTCGTTTTCGCCCTCCATGCCGATTTCCTCGCCGTAATAAAGGGCCGGGCAGCCGGGATAGAGCATCTGAAACGCCAGCGCCAGCTTCAGCCGCCATTTTTCGCCCCGAGCCTCCGTCAGGAAGCGGGCGGTATCGTGGCTGGAAAGGCAGTTATACAGATATTGACAAGTTTCCTCCGGGTACTTCATCCGCATATGCTGCAAGCGCTCGTCCAGCTGCCTTTCATCGATGGAGCCGTGAGCGAAGTAATCCACCATACAGTCCCGGAACAGATAGTTCATCACGCTGTCGAACTGATCGCCCCCGCAGAGCATCCGCGCCGCGTCGCCCCACGTCTCCCCCAGCAGCAGCGCCTGCGGGAATTCCGCTTTCAGGCGGCGGCGCAAAAACTGCACACAGGCCGTATCCAGCTCGTCGGCCACATCCATCCGCCAGCCGTCCACGCCGCAGCGCTGAATCCAGTACCGCATGACAGAAAGAACAAAATCCTGCACTTCGGGATTGCCCGTATTCAGGCGGGGCATATAGGGATAATCGCCCACGCATTCGTAACAGGCCGCATCCATGGCGATGGGAAACCGCTTGGGGAAGAACCAATCCCGGTAGCGGGAGGCTTCCCCCTGCGCCAGCATGTCCTGAAAGGGCGCGAAATGCACGCCGGAATGATTGAACACTCCATCCAGCAGAATCCGGATCCCCCGACTGTGCGCCTCCTGCACCAGCGCCGTCAGCTCATCCTCCGTCCCAAAATCCGGGTCGATGGCGAAATAATCCGTCGTGGCATACTTATGATTAAAGTCGGCGGCGAAGATCGGGGTCAGGTACAGGCACTCCGCGCCCAGCTCCTGCAAATACGGGAGCTTCTGCCGGATGCCCGCCAGATCGCCGCCCAGATAATTTTCCCGGGTAGGCCGGGCGTTCCAGTCGTCCAAGGGATGCCTGTTCGGACGCAGGCCGCTTCGGCAGAAACGTTCCGGGAAAATCTGGTAATAGACCAACCCACGTGCCCATTCCGGCGGACAGGGCACGTCGCCGGGATTGACCTGCAGCAGCTCAAAAAAGCCCGTCTGCGGTTCCCGTTCGGAAAAGCCGTGCTCGCAGTAATAGGCCTCGCCGCCCTGCCGGTTCTTCAGGAAAAAGAAATACTTCAGATAATGGATCTCTTCCGACCGGGTTACTTCCGCCAGCCATTCGGCGGAAGTCTGATCCTGCGCCCGGAGCATGAGCGGCTGCGTCCAGCGCCTTTCCGGCTCGGAACGCTTCCAATAAATCATCCGGCATTCGGAAAGATCGTCCCGGGCGGTCAGCAGCCGGAAGCGCACTTTGTTTCGCGCAACCGGTTGCCTAAACAATAAAAGAGATTCATGCTTGATCGCGGCAAAATTCATGCTTATTCCATCCTATCGCTTGAAATGCGCTCCACCAGTGTGGTTCCCAGAACGATCTGCTGGTTCGGCGTATGATGGTCTATCTGTTGAAACAACAGGCGGGCGGCCTGTTCGCCCAGAAGGGCGGTATCCACATCCACGGAGGTCAGGGCCGGATCCGTAAACTCGGCCAGCGGATAATTATCAAACGTCACAATGCCGACATCCCGGGGGCAGCCAAGTCCGCAGGCGTGAACGGCCTTCAGCAGGCCGAACGCGGTCAGGTTATCGTTGCAGACAAAGGCGTCGGGGTGCTCCGCGCCCCGCAGCGCTTCCATTGCCTGCTGCATGGCCTGTTCCGCCGTGCCGTCGGTAGGATAAATGCAGGGCTGCTGCGAGGAAAGGGCCTGTTCGTAGCCTTTGACGCGGCGTTTGCTGAATCCATTGCGGGCGTTGCTGCCCAGATAACCGATACGGCGATATCCCTTTTCCAGCAGATGCTTCACCGCCAGCTCCGCGCCCTGGGCGTTGTTCAGATCCACCCAGCTCAGCTCCTGAGCGGCGGTTTCCGGCTGGCCCAGCACAACGCAGGGAAAGGCGTGAATGCTTTTCATCAAAGAGGGCTGAATGGTGGAGGGCGGCAGAATCAGGCCGTCCACCTTATGTTCCAGGATCAGCTTTTCAATGCTGGCCGCGCCGCCTGCGCGCTTGGCCCCGTTGGCCAGAATCACGTGATAGCCCCGTTCCTGCGCCACCTGCTCGATGGCAAAGAGGCTCCTGTTAAAAAACACGTTGCTGAAGGCTTCCGCATCCTTCGCATCCACCACCACGCCGATGGCGCCGCTCTGACCGTTGGCCAGGCTGCGCGCCAAGCTGTTGGGATGATAATCCAGCTCCTGCATGGCGGCGTAGATCTTCTCTCTGGTTTCATCCAGAACGGTCACTTTGCCGTTCAGCACCCGGGAAACCGTAGAAGAATTGACCCCCGCCAGCCGGGCCACATCGTGAATGGTTGCTGCCATGGAAGCGCCTCCGAACGAATGAAGCATTGAGATTGTTTACGCAACCGATTGCCTTACGAGGAGATTGTAGCAGAGTCCGGCAGGCGTGTCAAGAGAATTTTGAAAAAAGGGAGTGTCCAAAAAAGGATTTAAAAGAAATCAAAGAGGGAGAAAGGAACAGAAGAGGAATGATAGCGGGAGCGGTATAGCATTTTCTGCCTGCCGAAGCGATTATAGGCCTGA
>SFGO01000083.1 GCA_004556545.1 Clostridiales bacterium | reverse complement strand
GGCGCGACTGCCAGGTTTTCAGAGCGCGAAGAGCGCTCGCTGGTACCAGGCCCTTATAGGGCCTATTCAAGCCACCGGCTCAGCCGGTGGTTTTGACTGGTCTAAAATGGCGAATGCTGTGCCCGCTCTGGAAACGAACCGCTGTTTTTGGCAATTTTGGAGCATTACGAAAGAAATGGGCTAGACGGAACCCAAGGGAGCTTGCACAATAATGTGCGGTTAGTTTTATTTAACTACAATGCAGAGGGAAAACGGGACGCCAACAGAACGAGGACTCAAGAGGGAGGCTGGAAATGAAAACGCAAAAGAAAAGCTGGATACAGTCTCTTTTCGCCTATGCCGAGGGCGAAAAGAAAAAGATGCTGCTTTCGGTCGTTTTATCGGTGGTCAGTGTAACGGTCGGACTGGCGCCGTTTTACTGTATGTATCGGATCATTTGCCTGTTTGTGGAAGGCGGGGCCGACACAGCCGGGATCACTGGCTGGTGCCTGTGGGCGCTGCTGGCATACGGGGTCAAGATCGTGACCTTCACATTGTCCACCGGCGTTTCTCATAACATGGCCTATCACGTACTGGAGGGGCTGCGCCTGCGTTTGGCGGATCGTTTTCTGCATGCGCCGCTGGGAGATGTGGAAAACCATACCATCGGTGAGATCAAGAGCATGATGGTGGACAAAATCGAAAATCTGGAGCCGCCGCTGGCGCATATGATCCCCGAAGGCGCGGGTCATGTGGTACTGCCGATTGTGAGCATTGCCGCGCTTCTGTGCATCGACTGGCGGCTGGCGCTGGCCTCGCTGGTGACGTTTCCGTTGTCCGTGGTCTGCATGATGCTGACGATGGTCATCAGCGGCAAAAATTTCCAGACCTATGATCAGTCCAATGCCTATATGAACAGCACCATCGTGGAATACATTGAAGGCATCGAGGTAATCAAGGCCTTTGGACGGGCAGGCGTTTCCTATGAAAAATATGCCAAAGCCATTACGGATTTCCGTACCTTTGTGGTGAAATGGCTGTCGTCTACCTATCTGACCATGAAGCTGAGCTTTGCGCTGTTCCCTTCCACCCTGATCGGCACGCTGCCCGTTGCGCTGGCGCTGGCCGCTCAGGGGATCATTACCGCGCCGACGGCGGCGCTGGCCGTGATGCTCTCTATCTCCATGGTGGGTTCCTTGGCCAAGCTGGAAGTGTTCTCGGAGAACATGCGGCAGGTGGAATTTACAGTGAAGGGCCTGCAGGAATTTCTGGAAATGCCGGAGCTGCCCGAGCCGAAGGAACGGGCTGAAGTCCCTTCTACCGGCGTGGAGCTCAAAGAGGTGCATTTTTCCTACACCGGCAGGGCGGAGGACGAGGTGCTGCACGGCGTGAATCTCAGCCTGCCGCAGGGCAGCTTTACCGCGCTGGTAGGGCCGTCCGGCGGAGGAAAATCCACCGTGGCCAAGCTGATCGCCCGCTTCTGGGACGTTTCTTCCGGCAGCGTGGAAATCGGCGGCGTGAACGTCCGCGATATGCCGCTCAGTCAACTCAGCGAATATGTCAGTTTTGTGACGCAGGACAACTTTCTGTTCCGCTGCTCCCTGATGGAGAATATCCGGCTGGGCAATCCCAAGGCGACGGATGAAGAAGTCAGGGCCGCAGCACGGGCGGCACAGTGCGAGGAATTTATCAAGAAACTGCCCAAAGGCTATGATACGCTGGCAGGTGAAGCGGGCAAACGCCTGTCCGGCGGTGAAAAGCAGCGAATCGCCATCGCCCGGATGATGCTGAAAAACGCTCCCATCGTCATTCTGGACGAAGCGACCGCGTTTACCGATCCTGAAAACGAGGACAGGATCCAGCAGAGCATTGCAGCCCTGACAAAGGGCAAGACGCTGCTGGTGATCGCGCACCGTCTGTCCACCATCAGAAATGCGGACAATATCGTGGTACTTAAAGACGGAGCCATTGTGGCCGAGGGAACGCAGGAGCAGCTGCTCGATGCCTGCCCGCTGTATTGGGAGATGTGGCAGGCCCATATCGGCGCGAAGAACTGGGCGGTTTCGTCCGCTGCAAAGGAGGCGTAAGGCATGTTCAAAACGGTCAAGCGCATCGTGGACTGGTGCGGCGAATTCAAGGGACGGCTGTACGCCGGATTTGCGTTTTCTTTTCTTTCTCACATCTTTGCCGCGCTGCCGCTGATGATCGCGGCCTATACGGTGGGGCTGCTGATCGACGCGGAAAAGACCGGCATGGCGTTCGATACGGGCTGGATCTGGAAATGCATCGTGCTTCAGATCGTGCTCGTGCTGCTAAGGTTCTTTTTTGATTATCTGCGGGCGCGGTATCAGGAGTCCATCAGCTATGAACTGACTGCCCGCGACCGGCTGGCAGTGGGCGATGCGCTCAAACGGGTGTCGCTGGGCTACTTCCAGCAGATGTCCGCCGGGAGCATTTTGAACTCCATCACCACCGGACTGGGCACCTTGGAAAACATGGGCATCCGAATGATCGACAACTTTGTGGGCGGTTATCTGAATTTTCTTGTGATCTTTATCGGCCTTGCGGCGTTCAGCCCGGTGACGGCGCTGATCGCACTGGCGGCGGCTGCTCTGTCCTTCCTGTGCCTGCTGATGATTTCCCATTACAGCGCCCAAAATGCCCCCGTGGAAGCAGCGGCCAATCGCGATTTGACCGGAGCCATTCTGGAATATGCAAGGGGGCTTTCGGTGGTCAAATCCTTCGGCCAAAGCGGCACGGCGATGGATTCCGTGAAAAAAGCCGCGGCGGAAAGCTGCCGTATTCACCTGAAAATTGAGTGGGGGTATCTGCCCGCCAATGCGCTGCATCTGCTGGCGCTGAAATGCGGCAGCGTGGGGTTGGCGCTGGCGGCAAGCCTGATGTGCCTGAAGGGACAAATGGACTTTTCCACGGCGCTGGTCTTTCTTTTCTTTTCCTTCAGTATTTTTGCCAGTCTGGAGCCTATCAGCGACAGCGCTCATACCCTCAGCGTCATCAACGACGCGATGGATCAGCTGGACGCGCTGCGGGGCGAGCATCTGATTGATGCGGACGGGAAGGATATTCCCCTTGAGCATTACGATATCGAATTCCGAAACGTTGATTTTGGGTATGACTCCCGGCAGGTATTGAAGAACGTGTCCTTCACCATCCCGGAGAAGACCTCCACGGCCATCGTCGGTCCCTCCGGCAGCGGAAAAACCACCATTTGCAGCCTGCTGGCGCGGTTTTACGACCCGCAGAAGGGCAGCATCCGAATCGGCGGGCATGATTTGAAGGAGCTGACCTGCGACAGCCTGCTTTCCCATATCTCCATGGTATTTCAGAATGTATATCTGTTTCATGATACCATTCGGGCCAACATCTGCTTCGGCAAGCCGGATGCAACGGAAGAGGAAATGATCGCTGCGGCGAAAAAGGCCCGATGCCACGACTTTATCATGGCGCTTCCCAACGGCTATGATACGGTGGTGGGAGAGGGCGGAGGCACCTTGTCCGGCGGCGAAAAACAGCGGATCTCCATTGCGCGCGCCATGCTGAAGGATGCGCCGGTCATCATTCTGGATGAGGCCACCGCCAGCATTGATCCGGAAAACGAGCATCTGATTCAGTCGGCGTTGACTGAACTGACCAGCGGCAAGACGATCATCACCATTGCCCATCGTCTGGCTACGATCGAGAACGCAGATCAGATTCTGGTGGTGGAGGACGGCCGCATTGCCGAACAGGGAACGCACACGGAACTGATGAAGCAGGACGGCGTTTACAGACGCTTCATTGAGATCCGTGAAAAGGCCGAGGGCTGGCGTATCGCCGGATAAAAATCAGCAAAAGAACGGAGAAAGGCGGAGGCACTGCCTCCTGCCGGGGTTATAGGGGCGGAGCCCCTAACCCTTGTGCCGCAGCACTTTCCCCGCAAACCAGCGTAGCGCTGTTTGCGGGCAACAGCGGCCAACTTAGGGTTTTTCGACAGACTGCGGAGAAAGGGCTGAAAAAGCCTTTTCTCCGTTCTTTTTGATAAACATTATCCTTCAAAATCCAGCCGGACGATCTGCATCTTCATCATCCCATCGCCGACTTTGGCCAGAAAGCGGAAAAAGCCGCTGACCGACGGGTCTTTCAGATCGTGATAGCCCAGCATATAGCCCCGGCTGGAAACGCGAAGCCGGTTCGACCACGGGGAAAGCTCCTGCACTGCGTCCGAAACGGCGAAATAGGTCCCCACATCCTGAATTTTGGCGTCTTTCAGCCACGTTTTCAGCAGCAGCTTCAATGATTTTTCATTGGCGGCGTCAAATACCAGCCTGCCGCCGGGAAAGGCCCCGGCCATCCCCTGTACCAGCGCGCGCACCTGTTCGTTCAGAAAGTAGTAGAACACCCCTGAGGCAAAAAACACCGCGCCGCCGGAGGCGTCGATCTGACCAAACCACGAAGGGTCGTTCAGGTCGCAGGGGATGTTTTCCTCCCGTTCCCCGGCAGGAAGAAGGTGATCCCGAATTTGAATCACATCCGGAAAATCCAGATTGTAGATTTTGCACTGTCCGTTGTCGCAGATCCGCCCAGTGCTGTCCAGCCCGCAGCCCAGATTGACCACCGCTGCGCCGGGATGCGCTTTCAGATAATCCCGCACCTCGAAGGCCAGATCGTTTTGCCGCATGGCCACCTCCAGAAAGCCGAAGCGCCGCGTCAGGCTTTGGGATTTTTTCTCCAAGGCGGAAAAATCATAGTCGATCTCGTCAATCAGCCGCAGCGCCGTTTCATCCCGGTAGAGGGACGGATACAGCTCCGAGCAGCGCTTTCTTGCGTAAAGCGGGATGATGAGCGTTTCCTGTACGGTATTTTTCTCAATTTTGAATTTCATGTCAAAGCTCCTTTACAAACAAAGCGTCATGATGCCTGCCAGCGCTGCGGCAATCACAACCATTCCAAGGGTGCCTGCCAGCCATTTTCGGCGCTTGACCTCGGCGGGGATATAGGGCATCAGATCCTCTGTGCCGGGAATGACCCATGCCTTTGTGCGGCCTACCCAGAAGTCATCGATCAGAAACCGGTCGATCAGATTCATCATGGACAGAATGACAAATAGCTGCCAAAAGCCGGGCCAGAAGCCTCTTGCGCCGTTGACGGCGTATACGGACACCAGCACATAGGCTATATACCCGGGGAGACACAGAAGCTTGAAAAGCAGGGCGTTCCGTTTGATCTTGTCTTTCGTTGTCAGCCCCAGAGAAACGCATCGATCCTGTACCGCAGGCTCGTACAGATGCACCATAGAAACAGCGCCCCTGCGGATCCCGATGGCACAGACCAACGTCAGCAGCGCGCCCAGCCCCAGTCCCTCTAAAAGGGTTTTCAAAAACAGCTCCATCACTCCAGATACCTCCCGCATTCCTGCTCGAGCGCCTGCCATACCGGGTATTCAGCTCCATTGGCATCGAAAAACGCTTTCATGTCCCGATTCAGCGCATTCATTTCGTCCACCGCGTTCATGGCATGGTCGGAAGCGCAGAGTTTTCCAAGGCTTGTGGCGCACATGAGCTTGAAAAACCGCAGGCAGGTCTTTCTGTATGCCTCATTTTCAAATTCCGTATCGGCTTTCGGCAGAATTTCGTGTCCGGCGTTTCGGATGGCTCGATAGCCCTCAATGTTGGCGTCGATCAGGCGGTTCAGATAGGCTGTGTTTCCCTTGAGCTTTTTCAGGTTTCCGTCCGTTTTATAGCAAGCAAAGGCGGCAGGTAGCACGAACGCGGCATGGCACAGAAGATAATCCTCCATGTTAGGCTCATAGACCACCCTGTACTTCGTCCCTGAAAAAATCTCACGAATCATTTTTTCATTGGAGTCAGCATTGCGGAGCTGCCCGATGGTGATCTTTTTGAGGTCAATTGACGCTACACGGTTGCTCTCGCGATGACCGGCCGAAAGCGCAAAGGCAAACATCACGTTTTTTTCGGGCAATAATTCGGCAAGCGCTTTTGCCCGAATATTGTTGCCGACGAATACGATATTTTTTGTCCTGTTGCTGCGCAGGGCATCCAGGATCGATTCAATCTGCGTATACCGCACAACGGCAAAGATTACATCGTAGGAATCTTCGGGTTTCAGTTCTGTTGCGACGCGAATCCGGCTGACCGACATGCACGGTGAAAACCGATTTTTGATTTTCAGTCCGTTGGTTTTGATCTCGTTTGCCCAATTTCCACGGGCGAGCAAGGTCACGTCTTTTCCCGCGCGGAATAGATTCCTTGCCAGATTGCAGCCCAGAACGCCTGCACCGAATACCAGAATCTTCATAAACAGCTCCTCCTTTTGAAAATCAGCGGTTTCTCCGGTATCCCGCCTCGTCCCGGTATTCCGGATGTTCCTTACAGTACGGGTCTTTGTCGCCGCATATCGTATAGTCGCACTTGCAGCCGTTGGCGCAGGTGGTTTTCCGGATCAGTTTTGCGTGAATCAGCTCCATGGATGCAAAGTCCACATTGCACAGCGCGGGCATGATGTCCGTCAAACCGTGCTTGATGGCAAATTCCGCCGCAGGGCAGGCAGTAAACTCATAATAAATTGGCTTATCCTTGTTAAACGGCGCAACTCGCATTTCATAATCATGCCACTTGTCGCAGCCCGACTTTGCCTTGGTAAATGCCTTATACATCAGCTTTTTGAAAAACGGCTTGTTGCAGTCAACGAATTTTGAGAGTTTGTGGAAGGACGGGAGAATCAGATTTTCCTCCATCTCCTCGATTTCCCGGAATGAGGTGACTTCTTTGCACACAACGTAGTAACTCATAATTGCGATGCAGTCATAGGTGCCGCCCGCGCCGTTGTGAAAGTTCTTCTTGCCGCCCAGGTCCGTCCGCCAGTCGGCGAGATAGTCCGCATACTGCCGCTGCACCCGTTCCCAGACCGCTTCCCGCTCGTCCTCCGGGTAATGCAGGGCGATTTTGGACTGAATCTGCTTCTTGCAGGGCTTGGAATACAGCACATGGCAGCTGCGGTCAAATGACAGTTCGTTGTCTTTCATGCCTTCTCCTTTTGCAGGCTGCGCCGGTGCGCCGCCTGCACCTCCTGTGAAAACTGCTCCGGGTGTTCGCCTGCCAGCGTGCCGTGGCCCATGTTGGGGAACACCTTGTAGGTGAAGGCATAGCCCTTGTCCTGCCACGCCTTGATGTGCTTTGCCAGCTTCTTTTCCGTGGAGCTGGCGATACCATGCCAGACGTACATATCTGTGCGCTGAAAGAGGTCAAAGTTTCGATGCCGCCCAATCATGCATTTGTCCTGATTGACCCAGCTCTGCCATGTGGCGTCCTTGTAGACGATACGGTCAAAGGATTCCGGCGTGCGGTTCATCATCTTGCAGACGATCTTCTTCCGGATGGGGCCCGCCTTCCCGATAAGCCAATAGGAAAAACCGGTCAGGAAGAAAAGGTAGAGATTCTGCAAAACCGGGTTTTTGATGTCCGCGTAATCCATGGTGGGCATTCCGTCGGCGATGGTGGTGGTAATCGTCAGGCGTTCGTCTGCCAGCACGTCCATGAGAATAAACGTGCCGTAGGATACACCGTAGAGGATATCGATCTTTCCGCCGTAGTGCTCCACTATATAATCGCCCAGCCGTCTGGCTTCGTCCGGCACGGACTTGAATTCCGTCTCCGGCTCATCGGGATTGAAGCCATCATAGGCCACCAATACCACATGGTAGGTTTTGGCCATTTCCTCCGCCACCGGCAGTGCGCCGCGATAGCACACCCCACCGCCGTGGAGCATCACCATCAGCTCCGGATGTTCCTGCCCGAATTCAAAATGTGCCGGATGCTCTTGGGATCGATGCCCAGCCAGCCCATTTTTTCTTCCAGACGGTCGTAGTTATAGCCCGCGTCGATCATGAGCGTGGTGTCGCCCTTGCGGTAGAAGAAGATATTCGCCACCCACTCCCGCACGCAGGCCACATGCTCGTCCACCCAGCCGGTATTCAGGGGCTTGAAGATTTCTTTGCCCCGGTACATCCTGCTCATTTCTTTTTTCTGGAATTCGGTCGCCTTTTTGGACATGCCTCCGCCTCTTTTCCGTTGAAGTCCATTATTTTGCTTGAAGTTAGCATTAGCTAACTAAAGGCGGATGAAAAAGCTGCTTTACGCAGCTTTCATCCATGGACAAAAATATTTTATCACGCCGAAAGAGGAAAAGCAAGGAAACTTCCAAGAAGGAAACTTCCAAGCTGGACGCGATAAAAACGCTTTATTTCCGGAACGTCCACAGCTTGTTGACCACAAAGTTCAGCGGAATGGTGATGACCAGCGTCAGAATGGGGGAAAGCCATTCCGACAGGCCGAGAACCTGTACCTCCAGCCACATCAGCAGCGCAGACAACAGAAAGGACGCGCCGTAGGACAGATAGCTTTTGCCCAGCCGAAGCCAAAGCTCCTTTTGAGTGGCGGCCTTTTTTTGAAAGACGAAGCGATTATTCCAATAGAAGGCGTTGAGCACGCTGACAGCCCAGCCCGCGAAATTCCCCCACAGGTACAGCGACGGGTCGATCCAGATGAAAAGATAGTTGATGCCCAGCGAAAGCAGGGTGTTGACCGCCCCCACCAGCCCGAATTTGACGAACTGGGTCAGCCATTCCCGCAGCTTTTCGTTTTGCGATAGAAATTTGGGCAGCTTCATCCCCGCGCCCTCCGGTCCAGCGGCTTTTCGCCGTCGGCGCGTTCGATCAGATAGGGAGGACGGCGGCGGGCCGCGTCAAAGGTGCGCCAGAGGTAAGCGCCCAGCAGACCCAGCGTCAGCATGATAACGCCGAAGGCCAGCAGCTGGAAAATGAACATCATGGTCCAGCCGGTCACTTCGATCTGGCCGGACAGCTTGCTGATGAGCGCGTCCAGCGCCCAGAGGATCGACCCCACGCAGCTCAGGCCGCCCAGCCAGGTAACAATGGTAATGGGCAGGGTGGAAAAGCTGAACAGCGTATCGGCCACCAGACGGATCTTTTTGCGCAGTGTCCACTTGCTGGAGCCGATCTCCCGGGCGCGGCGCACATAGCCCACCGTGGCGGTCTTGAAGCCTGCCCAAAGGATCTGGCCGCTGAGGGCACTGTTGGGCTCGTCCATGCGCTGCAGCACTTCAATGACCTTGCGGTCCAGCAGGTAGACGTCGAAGCCGGTCTTGGGCATTTGCGGGAAGGCGAATTTTCGGGTCAGGTCGTAATAGGCGTTGGCGAAGAAGATCTGCATACGCCCTTCCTCCCGGCCCTCTCGGACGGCCAGCACCACGTTGTTGCCCTCGACCCATTTTTCGTACATATCATAGATCATTTCCGTTGGTTCCTGCAGATCGGCGCACTTGACCACGGCGCAGTCGCCCGTGCTCTGAATCAGGCCGCACAGCACCGCCGCGTCGCTGCCGAAGTTCCGGCTCAGGTGGTAGAGATGGATTCGATCATCCTGCGCCTTGAGCTCTTCCATCACCTGATAGCTGCGGTCGCCGCTGCCGTCATCCACCATGACGATTTCCACCTCAAAGGGATTGTCCCGATCCAGCAGCTTTTCCTTCAGGTCTGCGTACAGCGGGCGCAGGTTATCTTCGTTATAATAGACGGGAACCACAATGGACAGCTTAGGCATGCGCTTGAACCTCTCTGACAAATTCATCGTGATCGCGGATGTATTCCTCCGCGTCGTAATGCTCGCTGGACAAAACCAGCAGGATGGAGTCGGGCGAAAAATCGTACATGTCCTTCCAGACCAGGGGCGGCAGATAAATGCCCGTATGGGGCCGGTTCAGGGAGAACACCGCCTCGTTGCCCAGACCGTCGTCCACACGGATCTTGCTCTGGCCGGATACGTTGATCAGCACGAATTCGGAACGGCGGTTGGCATGCTGCCCCCGCACCACGTTTCGGTCGGAGCCGTACATGTAAAAAATGCGCTTTACCACAAAGGGAATATCCTGCTCGCCTTCCACCACCACCAGATGGCCCCGTTCGTCGCCATGCTGGGAGAAGGTCAGCATTTGTACCTCGCGTCGGTTCATGGAGATACGCCTCCCGTGTTCGAGTCAGAGAATTTTGGTAAAGATGCGGTTGAGGGAATGCTGGGTGCCGTAGCCCTCTTTGTTCAGGATCAGGCCGGTATTGAGGATTCTTCCCCGGTCGTGGGTGCAGGTGCCGAAGCTGACGGCGGCGCACTTCCGGCGCAGCCCCTCGCGGATGACCGCGTCATAGAGCAGCGTGGAGGGCACATAGGCGGTAATGCCGGTATCCGTAGCCAGATATTGGGTGTGCAGCACGTTCGTCTGGGCAAAATAGAACAGGCAGGCCGCCGCGGCCAGCGTGCCATCCGCCGTGCGCAGCCCCAGAAAACGCACCTCGTCCCGCAGACGGGAATGCCGGAAGTCGATCAGCTCTTCCGCCGTGTGGACGGGCACTGCGTCGAATTTGCGCAGGTTCAGGCACAAAAGGGCGTGAAACTGACGAATCTCGTCTTCCGTTTCCAGCGCCGTCAGGGAAAGCCCCTGTTTTTCCGCCTTTTTCAGGTCATAGCGCTTATTGAAGGAGTAGGCTTTCCGAAGCTCCTCGTAGGGCCTGTCCAGCGGCAGCCAGCAGGAAATTTCTATCTCCTGCGTGTACCCCTGCTGATACAGGGCGTATTCCAGCCCGTCGTCCGGCTGGCGGCTGAACAGGGCGGAGGTTTGCTTCAGCTCCGCCATCTCGTAGCCGTCGGCCCGAAGCTGGTCGTTCAGCGCCGCAGTCAGCTCCACCAGCTTGGGCGCTCTTTGCAGGGCAGGGGCGACGACCAGCCCGCCGAAGGTGCTGCCCGGGTGAGAACGAAAGGCGCGCCGTCCGTCGATCGTCCCGTCGGCGGCAGGGCAGACGGCAACCAGCTCCTGTTTGTGGAAGATCATCCGGGAATCGTCCCGGAAGCGGCCTGCCGGGTGATAGTTCAGAAAGCGCCGCGTTTGCAGGAACGTGCCGTTGGCGGACTGCTCCATGACGAAATGGTCCCAGCGTTCCTGCTGCTCCGCCGTATAGGGGAGAATGGACAATGCGGACATGATTCAGTCTCTCCCCGGCGCAAAGGCGTTGATAGCGTCGATCACAAAATCCTGCTCCTCTCGGGTAATGCCGTTGTACATGGGCAGGCTCAGCACTTCGTCCGCGCAGCGTTCGGCAATGGGAAAATCGCCCCGGCGGTAGCCCAGATAGGCGTAGGCCTTACTCAGATGGGGCGGGATCGGGTAGTGGATCACCGTGCCGATTTCCCGCCGGGCCAGAAAAGCGGCCAGTTCATCCCGCACATCGGTATGAATGACGAACTGGTGCCACGTGCTGTCGCTGTCCGGCCGGATGCAGGGCAGACGGACGCGGGGATTGGTGATGCCGGTCAGATACCGGGCGGCAATTTGGTTCCGTTCCTCGTTCATTTCATCCAGATGAGTCAGCTTGACCCGAAGCAGACCCGCCTGCAGCTCGTCCAGACGGCTGTTGGCTCCCACTACGTCAAAATGATAGCGGACGCTGCTGCCATAGTTGCGGAAGGTGCGGAACTTCTCCGCCAGCGCTTCGTCATCCGTCAGGATGCAGCCGCCGTCGCCGAATGCGCCCAGACCTTTGGTGGGATAAAAGCTGAAACAGCCTACATCGCCGAAGGTGCCCAGCGTTTTTTCGTGAAAATGGGTGCCGTGAGCCTGCGCGCAGTCTTCGATCACCCGGAGACCATGCTTCCGGGCAATTTCCATCACCCGGCCCATATCGCAGCTCATGCCGTAGAGATGCACGGGCATGATGGCCTTCGTGCGGGGTGTGATGGCTGCTTCCAGCTTTTCCGCGTCCAGATTGTCATAGGCGTCCGGCTCCACGAAAACCGGCGTGGCGCCCGCCTTGGTGATGCCCATCACACAGGCAATATAGGCGTTGGAGCAGACGATGACCTCGTCTCCCGGGCCGATGTCCAGAAGATGCACGCTCATCCAGAGCGCGTCCAGTCCGTTGGCCAGCCCCACGCAGTATTTCGCGCCCGTATAGGCGGCGAATTCCTTTTCAAAAAGCTCTACTTCCCGGCCCAGAATATACCAGCCGCTGCGGAGAACCTCCAGCGCTTTCTGCTCGTATTCGGGGGCGTAGAGATCGTACATGCGTTTCAGATTATTGGGAATGATCTTCATGGCAGTTTCCCTTTCTTTGCCGCCGCCTCAGAAAGACCCAAACGCCTTTTGCGGTGCAGGAAAAATGATACCTTTTTTTCAGGCATGCGTCAAGCCGTCCGGCTGTTTGCACTTTTGCCCGGATGGTGCTACAATAACTCAAATCCAAACCAATGAAAGCGAGGGAGCCGCTATGGAAACGAAGATCACCCGAGAGCAGGCTTACGCCCTGCTGACCAAATACAATCAGGAGCCCTTTCATATTCAGCATGCGCTGACGGTGGAAGGAGTGATGCGCTACTATGCCCGGGAACTGGGCTATGGGGAAGAAGAGGATTTCTGGGGGCTGGTGGGCCTTCTGCACGATGTGGATTTTGAACGCTACCCGGAGCAGCACTGTGTGAAAGCGCCGGAGCTTCTGCGGGAGATCGGCGCGGAGGACGCTTTCATTCACGCGGTAGTGTGCCACGGCTACGGGCTGTGCGTGGACGTGAAGCCGGAGCTGGAGATGGAGAAGGTGCTGTACGCCGCCGACGAGCTGACCGGCCTGATCGGCGCGGCGGCCCGGATGCGGCCCAGCCGCAGCGTGGCGGATATGGAGCTGTCCAGCCTGAAGAAAAAGTTCAAGGACAAAAAATTTGCCGCGGGCTGCTCCCGGGACGTGATTTGTCAGGGGGCGGAGCTGCTGGGCTGGGAGCTGGACAGGCTGCTGGGCGATACCATTGAAGCCATGCGGGCCGACGAGGCGGCCATTGCTCAGGCGGTAGAGAAGCTGGGCTGACCGGCTGAAAGAGAACAGAAGCCCAAAACAGCCCTTCCCCCGAAGCGTTTCGGGCGGAAGGGCTGTTTGACGTGCAAAAGCCGACTTAGTCCATGGCCGCGATGGCGTCGTAGATCTGCGCCGCGCCGCTGATGACCGCGCTGGAAGACACGGTCACGCCGGAAATGGCGTCCACGTTTTCATTCATGACAGGGGTGGAGGAAAGGCCGGGGAAGCGGTCGGTAAACTCCGGATCCCGGGTACGGGTGCCCAGATTGGCCGTTTCGGCAAAGTCGCTGCCGCCCACAGAAATACCGGTAACGGTTCCGTTGATATCTACGCCCATGACCACAACAATGGGGCCGCCGAAGCCCTGAACGGTCGTCTGACCTACATAGCCCAGCGTTTCGCCATTCGCCGCCGCCCGATGCAGACTGGTCAGCGGCGAGCTATCAGGCAGGGTTTCCTCCACAAACTCCGTGGCGGCAGCCATGACGGAGGTACGGGCGGCGTTCAGCGCGATCACCTCCTGCTCGGCAATGCTGTCCTTCGTGAGCAGATTGGTGCAGCCGAGGGCCACTCCGGCGATGACGGTAATGATGCAGAGGATAAGCCAGGCTTTGTTTTTCATGGTTGAGTCGTCCTTTCATTGGCAGGATGGGGAGTGGAGGAAGGGTTAGAAACAGGCAGGCGAAGGTGAACATGCAGCCGCCCGGCAATGAGACCGGTGACAAAGCCCATGGCCGCGCCCACGGGCAGAAGCAGCGCCAGATAGGAGAGCAGAGAGGGCGTTTGCAGAAGCAGCATGGCCAGCAACACCTGCGCCAGATTATGCACTGCGCCGCCTGCCATTCCAAGGCCGAAGAAGCTGACGCCGGGGATTTTTCGAAGGCCCATCATCAGCCCCAGGCTGGAAAGGCCTCCGGCCAGAGCGTAAAGCATGGAAAAGGGACTGCCGAAAAGCAGGCCGCTCAGCAGCACTTTGCCTGCCAGCAGGGCCAGCGTCATGCCGCCGCCCAGCCAATCCAGCGAGAGCATCAGCACGCAGTTGGAAAGCCCCACCTTTACGCCCGGCATTCCCGTCAGGGGGATCAGGCTTTCCACATAGCCCAGCACCAGCATCACGGCCAGAAGCAGCGCGCCCAGCGTCAGCCTTTGCGTGCTTTTCATGGCGCGACCTCCAGTCTTGTCGTTTCTTCGCTTTCGAAGACCAGCTCCAGCACGAGCTTATGGGGCAAACAAATGATCCGACTGCCCAGCGGCCGGGAGGCGGCGTTTTCCGCTGTGACCGTTCCCTGACCCAAGCAGTCCTGATGGCGGCAGTTGCTTTCCTTCATGGAAAAGCCGCCCGGGAAAATTTTCACCACATTATAGGCATCATTTTCGCCCGCGAGGGTCAGGTTTTCCGAATGGTCGAGGGCTACCAGTCCGGTTTCCCGTCCGGCGACGGTGATTCGCAGCATGGGGGTCCCCTGCGGCGTTTGCCCGGCCGGGCGGCCGAAAAAGAGATAGCAGAGAAACGCCAGCGCCAAAATCGCCAGCAAAATCCAGATGTCTTTCCGCTTCATACGGCCTCCGCAGCATTGCTCGGGTTTCATTATAACATAGAGGTGGGGGAGGTTTCAATTGATTTTTATTTGATAGGGAAATGTGGGATGGAGCTTTTTGGGGGCAAAGGGGGAGGGGCGCACGGTAGTGCGCCCGCTGCCCTTTGGCAGGGGATTGACGTGCCGATTGTTTGCCCCCGATGAAAGTCCCCAGTGCGCCCTCAGGCGCAAGTTCCTGCCCTGTGGGGATTGACGCGCCGATTTCGGCGCGGGAAAAGGACTGGCAGCTTTATGGGGCGCTCTATTGCTTCGGGTGGCGATCCGAAGGGGGTGCAGGGGGGCGAGCGGAAAGCCCCCTGCTTGCAGCATTAGGCAACAACTTTGCCGTAAGCAATTCCCCTTGGCGGGGTCTGACGCGCCGACTCCGGCGCGGGAGAAGGGCTTGCAGCCCTATGGGGCGCTCTATTGCTTCAAGGGGCGAACCGAAGGTTTCCAAAGGGGAACGAAGGGAAGCGGGTATCCAGTGGATA
>SFGO01000082.1 GCA_004556545.1 Clostridiales bacterium | reverse complement strand
CGTTCGTGCGCGCTCGTGCTCACTCTTTTCCTCTTTCAAAAAGGGCAAGGCTTTTTCCCTCCGCTGCCTATCGCCGCTCTGCTCCCCCGCAGTTGGCGGCGGGCATGCTTACCCCTTGCGGGTTGAAATAATGCCCGTGGCTTGGCGGTTTTGCAGCGTCACGAATGGGGGTTCTGCTTCCCCGCAGTTGGCGGTGGGCAGGCTTACCTGTTGCGGGTTCCGGCGTTTTCCTGAAGACAGGCGCGAGCCGTGGCACGGCAGGTGCCACGGCGATCTGTGCGCGATGGATACAGGGAACCCGACCAGAATTGCGAGCCGCGAGGTCCGTCGCCGAGCGGCGGTAGCTCCAGTGGGCACAACCGCCGAAGGCGGTTAGCGACCGGCAGCCGTCAACCGAAACGAGGATTTGGCACGGCAGTGCCAAAGACGACGATTGAGGTTGCGGGACACTGCCCCCTGCTTAGTCGGCGTTCGCCTGCCAGATGGTGTTGTACTCGTCGAAAGCCTTCAGGTAGGAACCGTCGGCCACCACCTTGTCGATGACGGCGTTGACGATCTCCATGAAGTCGTCGTTGCCCTTGGCGATAACGGCGGCCTTGCCGAAAGCGGCTTCTTCAGCGGAGAAGGTGAAAGCGGCGGCTTCCAGATTGTCGTTCTGGGAGATCATGCCTTCGCCCACGGCCTTGTCGCAGACAAAGCCCACGATGTTGCCGTTGATGACTTCCATGGCCAGATTGGGATAGGTGTCCAGCTCGAACAGCTCGCTGTCCGGCAGAGCGGAGGCAATCAGCTCAGACTGGATGGTGCCCATCTGCGCGCCGACCTTCTTGCCGGCCAGAGATTCCTTGGTGGCATAGGCAGCGCCGTCGCCCTTCTTGACTACCAGCACCTGCTCGCTGAGCTCGTACTGATGGGTGAAGTCGATCACCTCGGCGCGTTCGGGGGTCACGGTGAAGGCCGCGATGCCGATGTCCACATCGCCGATCATGACGGAATTGATGATGCCGTCAAAGGCCATATCCTGTTTCTTCAGTTCCACGCCCAGCTCATCGGCGATCTGCTGAGCCAGCCACATGTCGCAGCCAACGGGGTTGGCGTTGTCATCCAAAAATTCGTAGGGGCCGTAGGTCGCTTCGGTGCCGACGACCAACACACCAGCGCTCTTGATCTTTTCCAGCACGCCCTCCGCAGAGGCGGTTACGGCGCAGAGTACCAGACACAGGGCCAACGCGATAGCGAAAATCTTCTTCATGACTTCTTCCCTCCAAGTATCGTTCAGGTTTCGTTCGGAATGTTTATTCAGCTTACATGAATGATTATACATCCGTTTTGCATATTGTCAAGGGCTTTTTTGAAAAAATTTTCACTTTTTTGCTGGGGCTCATCGTTCGGTCAAAAACAGGCGCTCAGCTCCTTCAGACGCTCCATGGCCTCGCGCAGCTTTTCGTCCGAAACGGTGCAGGCAATCCGGAAATGCCCCTGCCCTGCCTTGCCGAAAACGCTTCCGGGAACGGCCAGAATATGCGCCTTTTCCAAAAGCAGCTGGCAGAACTGCTCGTCCGTCAGGCCGGTTCTGGCAATGCCGGGGAATAGATAGAACGTGCCCCGGGGCCGCAGCAGGGTCAGATAGGGCAGCTTTTCTATGCATTCGGATGCATAAAACACGCGGTCCCTGTATTTGCATATATACTCGTCCGCGATTTCGTTCCGCAGGGCCAAAGCCCGGATGGCCGCCCGCTGGGAAATGGAGGGCGCGGTGTAGGTCAACGCATTGCTGATGAACTGGAACACCGAGATCAGCTCCGCCGGTGCGATCATCACGCCCACGCGCCAGCCGGTCATCAGGAAATTCTTAGAGAAGCTGTTCAGCGTCACCGTGCGCTCCGCCATGCCGGGCAGGGTGCGCATGGGGATGAATTCGCCCTCGTACAGATACCGGGTGTAGATCTCATCCGCCAGCACCAGCAGGTCGAATTCCTTCGCCACGCCCGCCAGCATTTCCAGCGTCTCCCGGCCATAGGCCGCGCCGGTGGGATTGCAGGGCGTATTGATGATCATCGCCCGGGTGCGGGGCGTAATGGCCCGGCGCAGCGCCTGTTCGTCCGGACGGTAGCTGTCTTCCTCATAGGTGGGCACCTCCACCACCGCGCCGCCCGCCAGCTCGATCTGCTGGGAATAGCTGGCAAAGTAGGGGGCGAAGACGATCACCTCGTCGCCGGGGTTCAGAACGCCCAGCAGCGCCTGCGCCATGCCGATGCTGCTGGAGGTGGTCACCAGCATCTCTTTCCGGGGGATCTCCTGCCCAAAGTCCTCTTTCCATGCCCGAATCACCGCGTCCACCAGCTCCGGGTCGCCCTGCGGGTCGCCGTAGTGGGTATAGCCGCTTAGCGCGTCGGCATAGGCCGCGTCGATAATCCGGCGGTCGGTGGTAAAGTCCGTGTCGCCGATGCTCAGGTCGATCACGTCCGAATAGCGGGCCAGCGCCTCGGTATCCAGGGTCAGCCCGGCGGGACGGGTCTCAAAACGTTTGGCAATAAAGGAACGCATTTTTTCTCTCCCCCTTCTTCACGCTTGAACGTAAGGCACTACGGTGCTGCCGTTGGGAATGACGTACACGCTCTTGCCCTCCAGATGGGCGGCCTTCATCAGCTCGTTCACGTCGGAGAAGGCTTTCAGCCCCATGGGAGCCACCGTCTCCTGCGGAACAGAGGTCAGCATGAGAATGTTGTAGCGCTGGGCCTGCTCGCAGTTCAGCAGGAAGATATAACCGGGCACGGTGAAATGCTCCCGCAGGCGCTTTTCCATGGTGCCGCCCAGCAGGTCGTTGATCCAGCCGAAATATTCGGCGGGGCCGCCGCCGTCCCGGGCTTCGATGAGCAGAATCAGCGTGCCGCCGGGCTTCAGGCCCGTTTCCACATTATCGATGGTCTTCGTGCCCTGATACAGAGACATATCCTTCGGATAACCGCCGCAGCTGGCAATGATGGCGTCGGCCTTCTCCAGCACCGCTACCCGGTAGATGCGGTCCACCGCCTCGCAGGCCTTCTGCCACGAAGTCAGATAATGACCTGCATAAATTTCCGCCAGCTGCATTTCCGCGTTCATCACCAGATTCACCATATACAGCTGGGGCACCATGGCCGCGGCCTCGCACATATCGTCGTTGAGGGGGTTATCCTTCACCTTGCCGTTGCCGATGCGGGGATTGCTCATCAGGCAGGCCGGATCCAGCGAGTAGGCGTGATTATGGCAAATGGTCTCCATGCCGCTGATGCCGGGCAGAATGCTCTTCCGGCCGCCGCCGAAGCCCGCCATGACGTGATGGGTGCAGGCGCCCAGACAGATCACCCGATCGGCTTGAGCGGCCTCCGCGTTGATCCATACCGGGGTATCGTGGGCCGTGGTGCCCAGATAGACCAGATCCTTCGCCAGACAGTCGTGGTTCACCACCCGGACGCGGTCGTATACGCCGTCCGTCACCAGCGTGCGAAGCTCCTTCTCATCGCCGCCGTCGTGGGTGCCGTTGGCCACGATGATGGTCACATGATCCTCCGGAACGCCGCATTCGTCCCGCAGATAGTCCACCAGCGGCGGGATCACCTTATCCTGCCGCATCCAGAACCGGGACATATCGCTGACCACCAGCGCCACCCGTTCGCCGGGCCGAACCCACTGCTTCAGCGGCGGCAGATCGATGGGGTTTTCCAGCGCGGCCCGCAGCGTGTCGGGAATGGAAGCGGCCGCAGGCACATGATTTCCGTGCAGTTCCCCCAAAACCTGACGTTCGTCCAGAGGGATCATCACTTCTCCGTCGCCGTATCGGAACCGAAACTCTTTCATGCCCATGCGCCTCCATGAATCCATTCATATCTATGCATGAAAATGCATATGCGGAATTTTATCACGAGGGGAGGGATTTGTCGAGAGGACGGCGGCGTTTTGCCGCGCAGCCCCAAAAGCCCTGAACGGCAGGAAAAACCCCGGTTTTTTCCTTCTTCTCCGCCGCGTTTTGGCAGCGGGAGAACAGAAAAAGTACCGGGGTTAGACAACTAAATATTTCCCTTAAGGTAGCGGCCGCTTCACGCGCACCGCTCCATGGCCAGCTTATCCGCGATCATGGCGATGAACTCGCCGTTGGTGGGCTTGTCCTCCGGGGTGCAGACCCGGCAGCCAAAGGCGGTATTCAGGGTTTCCACGCGGCCCCGGTTCCACGCCACTTCGATGGCATGGCGGATGGCCCGCTCCACCTTGCTGGCGGACGTGCTGAAATAGCGGGCGATGCCGGGATAGAGTTCCTTGGTGATGCGGTTGATCCGATCCGGATCCTCCAAAACCATCTTCACGGCCTGACGAAGGAACTGATATCCCTTGATGTGGGCCGGGATGCCCATGGTCAGGAACAGGCTGCCCAGACGCTCGTCCACCGTCTGCATCCGGCGGGGTTCCCGGAGGGCGGCAGGCACGCTTTCCGCCGGAACGGGCGGATTGACGGTCAGGCTGCGGATATGGCACAGCAGATGGCGAAGCTCAAAGGGCTTGACCATATAAAAGGAAGCGCCCAACGCAATGGCCCGGGCCACCAGATCATCCCGGCTCAGGGCGGATATGGCGATGACGGCGGGATGGGAAGCCAGCCGTCTGCGTCCCAGCTCCTCCAGCAGCGTATAGCCGTCCATCCGGGGCATAATCATATCGGTAATCAGAATATCGAATTTTTCTTCTGTAAGGATCTGCAGAGCCTCCGTACCGTTGTCCGCTTCGCGGACCCGTGCGATTCCTTCCTGGCCGCGCAGATACTCCGCCATGGCGGCGCGGTACTGGGGCTGGGCTGCGACGATCAGAATCCGGTTTTGTTTCATGCTGGTTTCCTCCATTGCTCTTTCTATTCCTCAGGCCGAAGGTGGGAAGGCCACGCTTCGGCGGGTTTTCGTTCGCTGCTTCTGCATTGGCAGAATGGCATTTTTTGCGTTTCTTCCTGATCTTTCACGGCAGTTTTTTTGACTGTTGGTCAGGTTTATGCTAAAATAGAAGAGAAATTTCCCTGTTTCGGGAACCGACGTTCTGGATATAACACGTTCGAAGCCGGCGTTCAATCCGCAGATTTCGGACGCTGTTTTCAAAACGACAAAACCCGCATATCTGGAGGCGCAAAAATGAACACCGAAATGCCGAAAATCCGGCCCGAAATCGACATGGAAGCCTTGCGAAACCGAATCAGATCAACGCTTTCCGAGCAGCGAATGACGGTTCAGAATCTCAGCGAAAAAACCGGAATCCCAAAAAGCACGCTGGATGGCTTTTTGAACCGGGGAACCACGCCCGCGTTCGACACGGGGGCGCTGGTCTGCGCGGTTCTGTCGATTCCTGTCGATTCCATCACGGGCGCCTCCGCCCCCGCCGAGCTGCCGGAGAAGGATGCTCCGAATACAGAGCTTCTGTCCGACATCAAAGACAGCTATCTGCGCGAAATCAGCTCTCTGACCGAGCTTCATCGCCGGGAAACCGAGACGTTGGCGGAGAATCACCACCGTGCCCTGGAAACCCTGCAGCAGGCCCATGCCGCTGAAAACGCTGCCCGGGACAAGCATATTGCCGAAATTAGCCGGGATCGCGGCGTGTGGCGGGTAATCGCCCTCGCGGCCATCATTCTGTTAGTGCTGATACTTTCCGTCTGGTTTTTCTGGGATATTTCCCACCCTGACGTGGGGCTGATTCTGTATGACAAACGCAGCATGCTGGGCCCGCTGGGGCTGGGGTAATGCATGGATTCGCATACCAAAACAGCCGCCGGACTGACGATTTTGTCAGTCCGGCGGCTGTGTGCGTTTTACTTGAAAAAGCGCTTATGCGCTCCGCTCCATGCTTAGCTTATCCGCAATCATGGCGATGAATTCGCCGTTGGTGGGCTTGTCCTCCGGGGTGCAGACCTTGCAGCCGAAGGCGGTATTCAGCGTCTCGATGCGGCCCCGGTTCCACGCTACCTCGATGGCGTGACGGATGGCCCGCTCCACCTTGCTGGCGGACGTGCCGAAATGGCGGGCGATGCCGGGATACAGTTCCTTGGTGATGCGGTTGATTCGATCCGGATCCTCCACGACCATCTTCACGGCCTGCCGAAGGAATTGATACCCCTTGATGTGCGCGGGGATACCGATGGTGAGAAACAGGCTGCCCAGACGCTCGTCCAACGTCTGCACCCGGCGGTTCTGGCTTTCCCGCGAGGAGGGCGCGGCGGCTCCCGCCGGTTTGATTTTCCCGCCGGACAGATCGCGGATGTGGCTCATCAGATGACGCATATCAAAGGGCTTGACCATATAAAAGGTCGCCCCCAGCTCGATGGCCCGGGTGACGAAATCATCCCGGCTCAGGGCCGATACCACGATGGTCTGCGGATGGCTGGGAAGGCTTCTGCGCCGCATTTCTTCCAAAAGCGCGTAGCCGTCCATCTGAGGCATGATGATGTCGGTAATCATGATCTCAAACGGCTCTTCACTCAGCAGCTTGAGCGCCTCCGCCCCGTTTCCGGCCTCCCGTACCAGCGCAATCCCCTCCTGCTTGCGCAGATACTCCGCCATTTCCGTGCGGGACTGCACATGATCTTCTACGATCAGAATTCGATAACCTTCCATTCATCTTTCCTCCATTTCCTAAAATCCTCACGGGTTTTGTAACTTTCCCCTGTTTTTTCAGAGTATAACACGGTTTTCTTTCTATTTGTTGTTTTCGTGAAAAATAGAATCATTATTTTACATTGTGACATATTGTGATGGAGGCAGGGAACATTCCCGAAAATGCGTGATTTCTCCTTCGGGAATATGCATGGTTCTGTCAAAATGTCGATGGAAAGCCGACTTGCTGGAGTTTTTTCCCGGAACGCATCGGAAAACCGTGGTTCCTCACGGGTTTTGGAATTGTAACAAAAATGAAAAATAGCGAAATGGCACAATGTTCCATTCTTTGCTTTTTGTATCGGTACGATTTTCATTTTTGGGAAACGCTTGTTTTTCAAGCGTTTCCGCGTTTGTCGAAAAATGGATGTAAAGAAAAAAGGGACAGAAGCGACAAAATTGCTTCGAATGATAAAAATAATTTTAGATTTTCGCCTCTTTTTTGCCGCAAAGCGGCCCTGAAAATAGGACGGACTGTCTTATTTTTCCCAAAATGGCGTCGAAACGTGTCGAATGGCCAAAAGAAAAGCCGGAGCCAATTTCCCGGCGCAAAAAGCGATTTCTGTCGAAACAGCGCGGCAGTGCGTTCAGAATCCCTGATCTTCCCTGCTGTTTCATTTATTTTGTTCGAAATGGCACAGCGTTTCATCTTCGATTATGAACACCAGCCCCCTGTTTTCCCTACTGGCTTCGCCTTTCAGACAAAAAACGCCGCTTTCTGTTCTCCCTACGAAGCCTAACAGAAAGCGGCGTTTTGTCTTTTTTTCTTTTTCCTTTTCCTTTTACTCTTCCTTAGCGCGCAGCGCAAAGCCCGTCAGCGGGAAGGCCATGGCCACGATGGGCAGGAAATAGCGGATGTAATCGTTCACCGGGCTGAGCATGCACACGCCCAGGCTGAGCAGCGCCGGCAGGAAGGCCGCCAGCCGCCGCCACTGGCCTTCGCGGGCCAGAAACAGCCCCGCGCCCACCAGCAGCCACGTATACGCGGCGCAGCAATACAGCAGGCTCAACAGCGGGATTCGCCGCCAGCCCCGGGCATAGGCCGCCAGCAGCGTCCGCGCCTTGGACAAAAAGCCGATCTGCCGGGTGTGGACGTAGCCGGGATCATCCCCCAGCTCGTAGGTCTCAAACATCAGCCGATTCCCCGCCTGATTGTTGTAGCTGGGGCCTTCTATTTTGGGAATGAAGGCGTAATACCCCGTACTGCCGCCGAAGAATGCCTCCGCATAGCTCAGCGGATATTCGGCGGCCATTTTCTTCCACGTCTGGAAGTAGCGCTTCAAGGCTTCCTTTTCCACGGCCGCACCCTGACCGGCATAGCGGAAGGTGAACTTCACCGGGTCGGAAATGTTGGTTTCATACAGCTCCGGCAGCTTTTCAGCGTCCAGCACCCGGTCGATTTCGGCATATTCCTCCGGGGTGACGGCATCGCCGTGATCCCGCAGCACCCGGGCGCTCTGCTGGAAGCACACGGAATAAATGCCCGAGGCCGTTTCGTCCGGGATGCCCAGCGCAGGGATCAGCACTTTGGAAAACAGCAGGGCGCAGGCCACGCAGCCGCCCAGCGCCGCTGCCAGCGGGAGCCGGGTCTTTCCCTTCGCCCCCACGGCCAGCAGCAGCACGCCCGAGGGAAGCACCACATACAGCCCGTTGGAGCGAACCAGACAGCTGAGCAGTCCCCAGACAAACAAGCCCGCCAGCGCACTCCGGGACGGAGCTTTCCCCTGCTCCCTTCCGGCCAGCACCTCCATCAGTTCCAGGGCAAACAGCAGCAGAAACGCGGTGTAGAAGGTATCCTTGCAAATGGACTGGGCATATCCGCCGAAAAGAGGGGTCAGGCCGAAAAAGGCCAGCGCCGCCAGCCGGAACCACCGGGGCAGGCCCCAGCGCCGTAGCAGCTCCACCGTCCGGGCAAAGGCATAGCTCAAGGCCAGCGATTGCAGCAGCATATACAGGGCCGTACCCAGATTATCGCTGTGAAACAGCCGTCCGAAGCTCAGCAGCACTCCGTACAGGCCCGTCAGAAAGACGGGGTGCCAGGTATTGATCTCCCGCAGGCCGAAATACTGCGCCGCCATTTCCCCCAGATCCCAGCACACGGAGCCGGGGAAGAAAACAATCAGGAACGGCGACCAGCACACCAGCAGCACCGCCATGGCGCTCCATACGGGATGACGCTCATACCAGCGCGTCTTCGTCCGGGCTTCTTCTATAGGCTCAGATATAGGCTCGGACAGCGAAACGCGGTTTTTCTTCATCCAGTCGTGAAGCCATGTAAACCCGGCCAGCATGGACAGAGATTGCCCCAGCGCCTGCAGGCATACCAGCCCCAGCGTCAGCGGGCTTTTCAGCGCCGCCCAGCTGTCGTAGCTGTACAGCCACACGCCGAAGGCGTTCACCACGCCGAAGAGCAGGGCGAACGCCGCGTTCGCCGGGGCGGGACGCAGCTTTCTCTGATGATAGACGGCGCGGTAGAGCAGCGCAAAGCACAGCGCCAGCGCGCACCACAGGTAGCTGGCGCTGCTGGCGGGCGGATCGCTGATGCCCTGATAATTTTCTCCGCTGACGATAAAGCTCATGGCGCTCAGCGCGCCGAACGCGGCGCAGAGGGCGGCGTTCCGAAAGCGGCGCCGCGCTTCCTTCCGCGCGGCGGGCATGGGTGCTGTCATTGCGGATTCCTCCGGCGCTGGCCGTTGAGCAGGTTCAGATTGATCTCAAACAGCTGACGGTGCTTCTTGGCCACGGTATCCAGAATCAGCCCGCACACCCACAGAAGCAGCGCCATCGTCAGCATCACCCCGCACACAATCAGCGTAGGGAAGCGGGGCACCAGTCCGGTGTGCAGATATTCGGCGAACACGGGAATGAACAGAATCACGCTTACCAGCGCCATCAGCGCCGCCAGCAGCCCGAAAAAGCTCATGGGCCGGTATTCCTTATACAGCCGCCCGATGGTGCGCAGCACCTTCATGCCGTCGGAATAGGTATTCAGCTTGGAGGGGCTGTCCGCCGGACGGTCCCGGTACTCCACCTGCACGCTCCGGACGCTCAGGTTCTTATCCAGCGCATGAATGGTCATTTCCGTCTCGATTTCAAAACCCTTGCTCAGCACGGGGAAGGACTTGACAAACTGGTAGCTGAACGCCCGGTAGCCGGTCATGATGTCGCTGACGCTGCCCTTGAAGATGGTATTCACCAATCCCTTTACCAGCCGGTTGCCCAGATTATGGAAGGGGCGTTTATTCTCGGTATAATAAGTAGCGGAAAGCCGGTCGCCCACCACCATATCCACCTTGCGCTCCAGCACCAGATCGACCATTTCCCGGGCGTTTTCCGCCGGGTAGGTATCGTCGCCGTCGATCATCAGGTAGCAGTCCGCGTCGATTTCCCGGAACATGGAGCGAATCACGTTGCCCTTTCCCTGACGGTACTCGTAGCGCACGATGGCCCCTGCCTCCCGGGCGATTTCATCGGTATGGTCGGTGGAGTTATTGTCATAGACGTAGATATCCGCTTCCGGCAGAGCGGCCCGGTAATCCCGGACCACCTTGGCGATGGTCTTGGCCTCGTTATAGCAGGGAATCAGCACGGCAATGGTCATAGCGTTTCCTCTTTTCCTTTTTCCTTTGCAGAAAATTCGCGGGTTTTCGCCATTGGTATTGTATCATTGCCTGCATCAGGTGTCAAACAGCGGGTGTCACAGCACGTAGCACAGGACGCACACGGCGTGCAGAATGCTGCCGATATCCACAAACACATGGAAAACCGTATGATAGATGGGATTTTTCTTCCGTCCCAGCCCATAAAGCACCGCGCCCAGCGTATAGGCCACGCCGCCCGCCAGCAGCCAGCCGAAGCCCTCTCGGCTCAGGCACTCCACCACGGGCCGGTACGCCGCCACGCACAGCCAGCCCATCACCAGATAGGCCGTCATTTCCACGGCGTGGAATTCCTTATGGTCAATGGCGGAAAACACCGTCGCCACCGCAGCCGTCCCCCACTCCGCCGCCAGCAGGCTCCATGCCAGCCGGGGGTAGGCCGGACGGAGGGCGCACAGCGCAATGGGCGTATATGTCCCGGCGATGAGGGTATAAATGGTGCAATGGTCGATAACCTGCATCACCTTCTTCCCCAGCGAGGGAATCAGCCCATGGTACACGCTGGAGACGGTATACAGCAGAATCAGGCTCAGGGCATACACCGCGCCGGCCACAAGGCTCCACACATTCTGATGAACAAAGGCAATCCAGATAGACAGGGCAAACACAACCACGCCCACGCCGGCACCCACGATATGGGTCGTCATATTGGCGATTTCCTCTTTACGGGTATAGCCGGGCAGAGAGCGCTCCTTCAAAGGCGTTCTAGTCATTTTGATCTCTCCCGAAATTCAATTTTCTGTTTGCGGAAGTACTTTATGCCAAAGGGTTTTGCTTACGTATTTCACATTTACCCACGGCGCAGCGGGCCGATTCCCACTGCGCCGCAGGAAGGTTGAATCACGGCATGTCTAACCGGGAAAAACAAGGAAAACCCCGGTTGGAAAGCCGTCCCCGCTCTTTTTCTCCGGCGCGGAATTCCTTTGAAAAAGATGTACCAGAATGGAGGAGATTCAGCCTAAAGGAGGGGGGCCTTCTTTTCCTTTCGGCTGCGAAAGAAAAGAAGAAAAAGAAAGCGATTCGGCATCGGGGACGTTGGGGGGACCCCGAATAAGGGAAGGGCGATGGAAAAGGGGGGTAGCGCACGGCGGTGCGGGTTTCTGCCCCCGGCAGGGGCATGACGCGCCGACTCCGGTGCGGGGGAGATGGCTTGCAGCCCTACGGGGTGCTCGATTGCTTCGGATGGCGATCCGAAGGGGTGCAGGGGGGAACGTAGGGAAGCGCGTGCCCAGTGGGCACAACCGCCGAAGGCGGTTAGCGACCCGGAGTTCAGGCAAACAACA
>SFGO01000081.1 GCA_004556545.1 Clostridiales bacterium | reverse complement strand
CTTGCCATCCACAAGTGGCAACCTTTCTTCCGCTCCCTGCTTTTCTCATGCTTGAAGCCCCACTGCTATATTGCAATGGGACTTCTTTGACACTCTGAGAGCCCGTACTGATTAAAATCAGTACGGGCCCATTCTTTTTCCCTTATCAATATCACCGTTGAGATATTCGGAACTTTCCGTCCCTTATTCCCATATCCCTTACTTCCCGGCGCGCTTCTGCGTGGCCTCCCAGCCCTGGTCGATGGCCTTCTGGTGAGAGGTGGCATAGGGGCCGATGGCCTCCACCTCCGCCTGCGTGCGGGGGAAGTGGACGCAGAGGTGTCCGGCGAAATTGTTGGTGCTCTTGTTGTTGTAGGTGCCGTGAGGCGTGTTGTGGGTGGAGGCCATGTAGACGGAACCGTCGCTGAACATGACCCAGACGGGCTTCGGATTCCAGGTGGTCTTGCCGAAAGCCTTGTTCATCTTCGCCGTGTCCTCGGCGGTGATCGGAATCGCGTCCGCATGAGCGCCGTTGGAGAAGATCGTCAGCTGCCACGAAATGCCCGTGGAGAAATCATATACGGTCACGTTGGGGTACTTCCGGGCCTTGGCGCGGATCTCGGTGTACCAGTTGGCATAGCGCACGCTGGCAGCGCTGACGGTGGTCACGTTGGGCGCGCTGGTGGGCGGGATGACGTTGGTCGTGCCGCCCGCGTTGGTGCTGCCGTTGGTCTGGTTCAGCTTTTTGGTGGTGGCCGCGCCCATGATGCCGTCCGCCTTCAGGCCGTTGGCCCGCTGGAAGGCGATCAGCGCCAGACTGGTCTGGTTGCCGAACTTTCCGTCCGCCTTGCCGGTCAGGTAGCCCAGGGCGATCAGACGGTTCTGCATGGCCTTGACCGCTTCGCCGGTAGCGCCCTTGTACAGGGTGACGTAGGGAACGGTGTTGGATACCGTGCCACTGCTGGCGGTGCCATCGCCCAGCTTGGCCTGCGTGGCCGCGCCCACGATGCCGTCCGCCTTCAGGCCGTTGGCCTGCTGGAAGGCTTTCACCGCGCGGCGGGTGGCGGAGCCGAACTTGCCGTCCGCAGCGCCGGTCAGATAGCCCAGCGAGATCAGCTTGTTCTGAAGGGTTTGTACCTCCGTGCCCTCGCTGCCGTAGCGCAGCGTAGCCGCCTTGGAGGAAGAAATCACGTCGGAGGCGGCGGTGTCGGCCCGCTTGGCCGCGTCGCTGTAGAGCACGGTCTGCGTGTTGTAGCCCGCCTTGCCGTCCGCCGTCAGGCCGTTGGCCTTCTGGAAGGCCCGCACGGCGGCAATGTCGTCCGTCAGGTAGATGCCGTCCTGACGGGAGGTGTAGTAGCCCAGCTCCTGCAGACGAAGCTGCAGCCGCTTGACATCCATGCCCTGACTGCCCGCCTTGATGGTCACGCAGTTCTCTTTCGTGATGGGTGCATAGGAAGGCGCGGGCGTTTCATTGGAAGCGGTCACGGGGGTGGCGGTAGGCACCGCGTATACCGGGTGCGCCGCGAACAGCACCGCCCGGGTCTGCACGCCGCAGACGCCGTCCGCATCCAGCCCGTTGGCCTTCTGGAACTTCTTGAGCGCCTTGACGCTGTCATCGTCAAAGGTGCCGGTCACTTTGCTGGTCAGGTAGCCCAGCTCGGTCAGGCGGGTCTGCACCAGCTTCACGTCATTGCTCTTGTCGCCGGGACGAACCACGTCCTTGGGCATTTCGGGCACCGGGGTGGGCGTGGGGGTCACGGCCACGGAGGCGTCCAGCGCCCAAGTGCTGTACAGAAGGTTCTGATCGGTGGCGGAAAGAGAGCCGTCCACCACCAGACTGTTCTTGCGCTCAAATTCCTCAATGGCGGCCACGGTCAGCGCGTCGCACACGCCGGAGGGGGTCTGGGTGTAGTAGCCCAGCTCCTTCAGGCGGGTCTGAGCCTTGGTGACCACTTCGCCCTGACCGTTGAGCTTGATGACCGCGCCCGCGATGGGCGGAATGGTCTTGACGTACTGGCGGTAGCTGTTGACGTCCTTGGGCGTGCCTTCATAGATCAGCAGCTGCAGCTCCGCGTCCGCCTGCCCGGTCTGGGTCAGGCCGTTGCGCTTCTGAAGCAGCTTGACGGCCTGCTCGGTCTTCGTGCCGTATTTGCCGTCCGCTTCGCCCTCAGCGAGATACTTCAGCTCGATCAAAGCCTGCTGCAGCGCCGTGACCATGGAGCCGGTGTCGCCGCTCTTGAGCAGGGCGTAGGACTCGGAGCCGGGCTTGGGCGTGGCGGTAGGCTTGGGCGTAGCCGTGGGGATGTTGGCCAGATTCACATACTTGGCGTACACATAGCCCTTCTGCCCGTTGTATTCCACCCGGGCAAAATCGTTCTCCACGCTCAGAACCGTCACCAGACTGTTGACGGGAACGGTGCAGTACACGTCGGCGGTGCGGCCCGCTTTTTTGCGCAGCTTCACATAGCCCAGCGTGGTGGTGTCGTAGGGATAGGACGTCACCGCCAGCGGCGCGGCGTGCATCAGGCTTCCGTCCGGCTCGGGATCCGCGCCGGAATCGGTGCCGTCGATGTATTTGATGAGGGCATACCCCTCCTTGCCGTCGAACTGAATCTGGTAATAACTGCCGGATTTGCCGACGACCGTCACCGTATCGCCCACCTTGATCCGCTTGAGGATGGTGGAAGTGCCGTTGGCCTTCTTGCGCAGATTCACATTGGACATACTGGTGGTCTGATAGGACTGGAAGGTCTTGCTGGCCGCCAACGCCGTGCTCAGGGTAGAAAACGTCAGCAGGGCGGCCAAAAGGAAGGCCAGCCAGCGCCGGATGCGAATCTCCTGTGTCATTCCCGATTCCTCCAAAGGCAAATCTTGAACTGCGTATGGAAAATCTGTCCGGCGCAGTCTTTCTGCAAAACGCGCAGGGCAGAACCAGAGCTTTCCAGCCCATATTGTACGAAAAACTGTTACACGTGTCAAGGACAAATGTTATATTTTTGTAATAGTTTTAACGTTTTTTTGCTTTTTTGCGTGATTTTTCCTTTTCAGCGGGCAAAACGCGGACGGTTTTGAAGCGCTTCGTTTTGGCGCGCACCCAGGCTTCCGCCTCGGCAAACTCCTGTACGGGGCAGGTCACGGCCAAAACCTGCCAGTAGGCCGGGTCAAAAAAGAGCAGGGTCTGCCCCTCCCGCCAGATCTTTACCCGTTTCATCCGCTCCCAGGGCAGGATCACCCGGCGCACCAGCCGAAGGCCGGGAAGCGCGTGTTCATCCTCCTGCATCGCTTCCGTCTGCGCCGGGGTAAGGAATCGGGCGTACAGGGCCAGATTGTTCACTTCTTCAGAAACGTAGGTATAGGCGCTGACGCCGTCTTTATCCAGAAGATAATGAACCTTTTCCTGCCCCTGACAGAACAGCAGCGCCCAGAACAGCGCCAGCATGCCGCCCAGCAGCCACAGCATGGTCAGGCCAAAGCCCCGCCGGGACAGCCCCGTCAGCGCTGGGGTTCCGCCGGAGCAGAACTCCGCCAATGCGATCAGCAGAAAGCTGAGCGCCCACACCGGCAGACCCACCCGCAGCAGCCGGTTCCAGCAGAACCAGTCCCGCCACGGCGCGCGGGAAACGCCGAAGGACAGCCGTTCTCCGGCCTTGGTCAGCTTGCCGCCGCAGTAGGGGCAGCTTTCTCCTACAGGGGTCTCGGCCCTGCATTTCCGGCAGTAATTGGCAAGGGGCATGGGCGTTCTTCCTTTCTTTCATTCATTATCTTTCTTCATGATTGCAAAAGCACTTTTCCGCAGCATACCGTCCGCCGCTTCGGGCAAGGCTTAGGGAGAGTGAGAAGGAGGTGATGGACGAATGGCGGACTATTCCAGCCTTCAGGAGCTGCTCCGGCACAGCCAGCGGAGCAAGACCCTTTTCGACGGGCTGAACCGGGAGGTTCAGGTGATGCTGCAGGAACAGCGGCAGGACATTCATACCTTCGAGGAACTGCAAAAAGCGTCCCGGTTCAGGAAGTGAGCGGGAAAACCGCCCTTCCGAATTATACCGGATGAGGAAGGCCGGTTCAATCCAAAGTTCCATTCAAAAGCAAAAATCAGGACTTCGGGAGCCATTCCCGAAGCCCTGATGGCGATAGCCGTTCATCTTATTCCTGCGAATTCTTTTCGATCAGCACTTCCAGCGCCGTCAGTTCGCGGCCGTCCTCATCGGCGTATTCGCCGCTGAAATAAACCGTGACCCGGTCGCCCGGGGCGGGGTCTGCGGCAGGCTCATCGACGGTAACTTCCTGCTCCTCGTCAGAGGGCGCTTCGGTTTCAGCTGCGTCAGTGTCTTCCTTTTCGTCCGACGGAACGTCCGCTTCAGCGGCTTCTTCCGTTTTCTCTTCAGCCGTTTCTTCGTCAGCCGGTTCCGCAGCGGGCAGCAGAACGCCCCGGACGGTTTCCTCCGTCAGGATGACGCGGTATTCCGTCTCGTCGTCCGTCCGCAGAACAAAGCCGTTCTCCGTCATTTCCAGCACGGTGCCTTGCACTTCGGGCACTTCGATCTTCCGGGCGGCGATCTGGCCGGGCTCGCTGAGGGCCATCACGCCGTCAAAGTACACGGTCACGTTCATCTCGGCGTAAACAGGCGTGGTCAGCTCACCCCGGTGGACGATCACCGTCCCCAGCTCCGTCTGCATCAGGAAGGTATTCTCCTCCTCGTCCACGCTTTCTACCTGACCGGCCAGCCAGTAGCAGGTCACGCGGTCGGCGTGGGCCTGCGGCGGAATGCTCTTGGTCAGGCGGCCGTCGCTTTCCACAATCACGTACAGGTCCTTCTGAAGATCCGTCAGGGACGCGATGCCGTCCAGCACCGTCTGTTCGTCCACATTATAAAGGATCTCCCGGCCATCGGCTTCCTGCAGAAGGAAACCGTCCTCCATCACTTCCACAATGGTTCCTTCCCGCACCACAGGGGTCTCTTCTTCGGCGTTCGCGGCTCCCGTCAGGCAGAAAGCGGCGGTCAGAGCCAGCAGCAGCGCCAGAATCCGTTTTTGTTTCATCTTCATGTGACTCCTTTCCGTATTGGGGTTCCACTGAAAGGACGAGACAACCGCCCAGTTTGTTCCCGCCGTCCGCTGCCCTTTTTTTCAAATTTTATCCCAAGGGCTTTCTCCCCCGGAAAAGCGTATACAGGAATGCATATAAATCGTGAACAATCAAATCCATAGCTTGAAAAACGAGGGCACTCATGCTATACTTACAGGGAAAGTCCTGGTTCAAAGGACGTAATTCTTGAAGGAGGAACAAAAACCCATGAAAAAGTTTCTGGCTCTGCTTTTGACTCTGACCATGGTTCTGTCTCTGGTCGCGGTCAGCGCCGTCGCCGAAGCCGTCAATCCTGATGACATCGAAGACAACATGACCTCCGCGGATAACAAGTACGAAATCGCTTTCGTCACCGACGTGGGCCAGCTGAAGGACAAGTCCTTCAACCAGGGCACCTGGAACGGCGTGAAGGGCTATGCTGCCGCTCACGGCCTGTCCTACAAGTATTATCAGCCCGCCAACGGCGATCAGGCCACTGATGACGACCGTTACGACGCCATGAAGGCTGCTGCCGAGGGCGGCGCCAAAGTGGTTGTGTGCGCCGGCTTCATGCAGGGCACCGCTCTGGCCAAGGCCGCTGCTGAGTTCACCGATGTGAAGTTCGTCTTCATCGACGGCTGGCAGCTGGGTCTGGAGAACGTTGCGCCTATCGCCTTCGCTGAGGAGCAGTCCGGTTATCTGGCCGGCTACGCCGTGGTGAAGGAAGGCTACACCAAGCTGGGCTTCATGGGCGGCGGCGGCGGCACCAATCCTGCCTGCTGCCGTTACGGCTACGGCTTCGCGCAGGGCGTGAACGCTGCTGCCAAGGAAATGGGCGTCACCGTGGAGCTGAAGTACTCCTGGCAGTACGGCGCTTCCTTCCAGGCCTCTGCTGAACTGCAGACCATGGCCAGCGGCTGGTACGAGAACGGCACCGAGATCATCTTCGCCTGCGGCGGCTCCATGTTCGCCTCCATCGTTGCTGCGGCTTCCGCCAACGATGCCAGCGTGATCGGCGTTGACGTTGACCAGAGCTACGAGAGCGACACCGTCGTGACCTCCGCTCTGAAGGGCCTGGTTTCCGCCACCGAATGGGCTATCGACAAGTTCTACTCTGATAGCTGGGCCGAAGTCGGCGATGTGGCTACCACCCTGGGCGCCAACAACGACGCTGTGGGCCTGCCCACCGAGACCTGGTCCCTGACCAAGTTCACCGTGGAAGAGTACGAAGCGCTGCTGGCCTCCATCAAGGACGGCACCGTTGTGATCGACAACGCCGCGCTGAACAACGACGAAGTCGTGAATGCTGGTCTGGAAAACGTGACCATCATCTACGAATAATCGCTGCGCTAAACCAAAGGGGGAGCTTCGGCTCCTCCTTTTTGTTGTGCCCATGGGGCCGCTCTGCTTTGGCAGCGCGGCCTTTTCGATTCCGGACGTTTTCTGCCGGATCCCTTCCGCCGGGTATGCAGAAAGCGGGAAATGTGTTATAATGAAAATTGGTTGGTTCTGCCTGCAGAAAGGGAGGGATGGGATTGTTCTGCGGAATCCTGCGTTTTCTGGTCACGGCGGCGGCTGTGCCCGTGTGCGCCGAGCTGATGGACGGCGTGCGGGCGGTGGATATGAGCAACGCCGTTGTGCTGGGACTTCTGCTGGCATTGATTTACACGCTGCTCCGCCCCCTGCTGAGACTGCTTTTGAAGGTCGTCAATTTCTGTACGCTGGGCCTTTTGTATGTAGCGGTGGACGCATGGCTGGTATGGACGGCGGCGGCTCTTTTGGAAAACAGCGTTCAGTTTCAGAGCTTCTGGTGGGCGCTGGCCGTGGCGGCGGTGATTAACGCCGCCCGGATGGCCATCGACGCATTGAGCGGCGGCGCGCGGCGCTGACGCTGACGCTGAGGAGGAAAATCATGCATTTTTTATTGGTCAATGATGACGGAATCGGTTCGGTAGGGATTATGGCGCTGATGGAAGCAGCGCTGAAGCGGGGCCACCGGGTCAGTATGTGCGCGCCCAGCGGTCAGATGAGCGCCGCCAGCCACCGCATCACCCTTTCCGACCCGCTGTATGTGAAGGATTATCCCCTGAACTGGGAAAACGCGGAGGGCTTCGCCATCACCGGCACCCCGGCGGACTGCGTCCGTCTGGCGTTTCTGGGCGGGCTGGTCGCCGAGTCGGTGGACGGCGTGATCTCGGGCATCAACAACGGCTATAACGCCGGACTGGCCACGTACTACAGCGGCACCGTGGGCGCGGCCCGGGAAGGCGCGCTGCTGGGCTATCCGGCCATTGCGGCCTCCATTGATTACAAGGCCGATCCCGCGCATGTGCAGGATGCGGCGGAGCTGGTGCTGGCCGTGGCGGAAAAGTACTGCCAAGCGCCGCAGGACGGCTTCCGGGTGCTGAACATCAACGTGCCTGATCTGCCCCGCGCCCGCTGGGGAGCGCCGGTGTATGCGCCCCTGTCCCGGGCGACGATCCGGGACGGCTACGAGCGCTGCTATGCTGACCGGCCTGGCACCTATTTCTGGCTTCAGGCGGGCTGTGAGATGGATCCCCCCGCCGAGGGCTGCGACGAATGGTATCTGAACCAGGGCCGCCCCACCCTGACGCTTCTGAGCGGCATGGGCAGCGAGCCCGAGGCGGATTTCGACCGGCTGGGTCTGCTGGGCTGACCTGACCACGCAGAAGGAGAAGATCAAGTGCACGACCCACAGGAATGGATCACCCGGCTCAATATGAGCGGCAAGCCCCTGAGCAAGGGGCAGAAGCGCATTGCGGAATATATTTCCTGCCATTATGAAAAGGCGGTGTCCATGACCGCCGTGATGCTGGGCAAGCAGTGCGGCGTCAGCGAAAGCACGGTGGTGCGCTTCGCCATGGCGCTGGGCTACGAGGGCTACCCGGAAATGCAGGAGAAGCTCCGCTCCATGGTTCGCCAGCGGCTGACGGCGGAGCAGCGGGTAGGGCTGATGGAAGAGACCGACCGCCGGGAAGTGGTCAGCACGGTGCTGAAAAACGACCTGCAGAACCTGCGCAAGACCATGGACGAGCTGCGTCCGCAGGATTTCGATATGGCGGTGGAATGCATTCTGTCCGCCCGGCGGCTGTATATCATGGGCCTGCGGTCTTCCGCGCCGCTGGCCATGTTTCTGTACCATTATCTGCATCAGATTTTTGATGAAGTCGTGCTGGTGCAGAACCTGACCGGCGATGTATTTGAAGAGATCGACCGGATCCAGAAGGGCGACGTGCTGTTCGGCATCAGCTTCCCCCGGTATTCCGCCCGGACGCTGGAATGCATGCGCTTCGCCCGCCAGCACGGCGCGCAGGTCATCGGCATGACCGACGGCGTGATGAGCCCTCTGCGGGAGGAGTCGGACATCTGCCTGTGCGCCCATACGGACATGTCCGGCTTTGTGGACAGTCTGGCCGCGCCGCTTTCGCTGATCAACGCGCTGATCGTGTCTCTGGGCATGAGCCGCCGCACGGAGCTCAGCGAGCATTTCAAGCGTCTGGAGGGAATATGGAACGCGCACAGCGTCTATATCGACAAGCTGCATGAATAAAGTGATCGTGATCGGCGGCGGCGCTGCGGGGCTGACGGCAGCCCTGAGCGCAGCGGAGGCGGGGTCTTCCGTCACGCTGCTGGAAGGCAATGAAAAACTGGGCAAGAAAATTTACATCACCGGCAAGGGCCGCTGCAACGTGACCAACGCCTGCGATCCTGCCGCCTTTCTGAACAAGGTGGTCAAGAACCCCCGCTTTCTTTTCAGCGCCCTGAATGCCTTCGGGCCGGAGGACATGATGGCCCTGCTGGAGCGGCTGGGCTGCCCGGTAAAGGTGGAGCGGGGCGACCGGGTGTTCCCGGTCAGCGAAAAGGCCAGCGACGTGACCCGGGCGCTGGAAAAGGAACTGCGGCGGCTGGGCGTTTCCATCCGGCTGAACACGAAGGTTTCCCACATTTTCGTGAAAAACGAAGCCGTCTGCGGCACAGAACTGGAAGACGGAACGCGGCTGGACGCAAACCGGGTCATCGTGGCCACCGGCGGGCAGAGCTATCCTTCCACCGGCTCCACGGGCGACGGCTTCCGCTGGATGGCGGAGCTGGGCCACACGGTCTATCCGCCGCTGCCCTCCCTGATCGCGCTGACCTGCGGCGCGGCGTGGGTTTCCGCCTTACAGGGCTTGAGCCTGAAAAACGTTCGCCTGACCCTGAAGCGGGGCAAAAAGGTGCTTTACAGCGATGTGGGCGAGATGCTTTTCACCCATTTCGGCATTTCCGGGCCGCTGGTGCTGTCTGCGTCCGCCCACATGGCGGAGCTGGCCCCGGAGGACGTGCAGCTTCTATTGGATCTGAAGCCCGGTCTGACCGCCGAGCAGCTGGACGCGCGGCTTCTGCGGGAGCTGGACGCTTCCGGCAAGCGGCAGCTGCGCACCCTTCTGACCACGCTGTATCCGGCCAGTCTGGCGGAAGAAATGCCCGCGCTCTGCGGCATTCCCGCTCACACGCCCGCCTGCGAGATCACCCGAGAGCAGCGCACCCGGCTGGTGCAGGCTGGCAAGGAGCTGCCCCTTCCCGTGGACGGAACCCGGCCCCTGAGCGAGGCGGTGGTCACCCGGGGCGGCGTCAGCGTGAAGGAGATCAACCCCGCCACCATGGAAAGCAAGAAAATTCACGGTTTATACATCGCAGGCGAGCTTTTGGACGTGGACGCCCTGACCGGTGGCTTCAACCTGCAAATCGCCTTTTCCACCGGCCACCTGGCCGGGCGTTCCGCCGCAGAACCGGACGCCCTTTGACCTGCGCTGCCCTACACCCACAGAATTGGAGTTTGAGCCCTCATGAACTACATTGTATTGGATCTGGAATGGAATCAGCCCGTCAGCTACGCATCCGCCGCCTACCGAAAGGTGGGCAGCAAGCTCCTATTCGAAGTCATCCAGATCGGCGCGGCCAAGGTGAACGAGGCCATGCAGATCGTCGATTCCATTTCCATTCCCATCTGTCCCACCCACTATCTGACCATCCATCCCCGGGTCAAGCGCATGACCGGGCTGACGCAGGAAATTCTTTGCGACGCACCCGCCTTCAACGAGGGCATGGAGCAATTCATGGACTGGTGCGGGGACGACTGCGTATGTCTGACCTGGGGCGGCGACGACATCAGCGTTTTACAGCAGAATGCGGATTTCTTCAAATTTGGGCGGCCCCTGCCCCGGATGTACGACCTGCAGCGGCTCTACGCCGCCGAAAGCGGCCGAAAGGGTCAGGTCGCCCTGAAAGCGGCTATGGAGGCGCTGGGCATTAACCCGGACGAGGACCGCAGCTTTCACAACGCCAAAGACGACGCTTACTACACCGCTCTGGTCTGGCAGAAGCTGCCCCATCCCGAGAAGGTGCTGCAATACGAGGAACACGCCCGAAAGCTGGGTCACAGCGAGCGCCGCTCCCGGGTGCGCTTTTCCGAAACGGTGCCTTCCGTAAAGGAGGCCCTTGCCAGCGAAAAGCTGACCGCGCCCCGCTGTCCCACCTGCCAGCAGCCCGCCCAGCTTAAGACGGAGCTGATTCCGCAGGCCACGGGCCGTTTTGTGGCCCTGGCCGAGTGCGCGCATCACGGCCCGCTCTTTGTGCAGGCCCGTTTCGCGCTCCTGCCCGACGGCCAGAAGGGCATGCGGCTGACCATTCAGCCCGCCGACCGTCAGACCAAGGCCTACGTTCACACGAAGGAGCTGCAATACCAGCACAAGCGCAAGCGGGGCGACTACGTCAACGTCGATTTCGACGATCTGCAAGACGCCCTCACCTCCGACATGCCCTTCGACTAAGGGGTAGTACCCCTTACCCCGGACTGCGCGCCGTGGGCGCGCAGGGTGCTCGGGGGACATGCGGCTTGGCCGGGGTTTTACCGCCGTGGCACAACGGGTGCCACGTCTCGCCGGTCTGGTGCGGCTCCCTGCCGCTTGGCGAGTGCAGACCGCCATTCGGCGACAGGCCTCATGGCTCGCGCCCGCCGAACCCGCTGGCCGATGACCTTCCAAAATCAGCCAACCAACAGGAAACCATTCCACCCCGCAAGGGGTAAGCCTGCCCACCGCCAACTGCGGGGGAGCAGAGCGGCGATAGGCAGCGGAGGGAAAAAGCCTTGCCCTTTTTGAAAGAGGATTAGAGTGAGCACGAGCGCGCACGAACGTCCATGTTGGCAGTCCAAGTGTGCTGCGCGCGACATTGCGAACTCCCTCTTTCAAAAATGGGCAATAAAGGGCTTTTTCCCGGAGTCGCCGTGCCGCTGGC
>SFGO01000080.1 GCA_004556545.1 Clostridiales bacterium | reverse complement strand
ATATCAGGCCGCTGTCGGTCAGCCGGTCATCCAGCCCCGCCGTCCAAACAGCCGCCTGGACAAGGTGCGCCATATGTTTCAGAAGGTAATGTAAAGATATCCTGCCACACGTTATGCCTATTCATAATGTTTGGTGTTATAGAGCGAGATTATGGTGGGGCGCTGCCTTTCATGGGCTGCAGCCCACGCTGGGTCATCCAATAGGGGCGCGCAGCATCCCTGTTGGCACACGACTTTGCATGAGGTCCGGCTTGCCGGACTAGCGAAAGCGATTGTTTGCAATCGCCGAGCGTAGCCAGCGAACGGCTCCGCCGTTTGATGGCCGGTATTGCAAAGTCTAGTGTGTTATACCTTCGTGCAAGGAACAGGCAGCGGACGGCTACCGGACGCGCTGCTGAAAACCATCCTGCTGTTTGACGGCAGGGTGGTTTTTGCAGCATGGGCGCATGCCCTGCCTGTTGCTTGGGCAAAGGTATACCCGTCCTCCCGGCTCCCAACGTTCATCTTCGGCTCTGTGACTTTATGAAGTTCATGAACATGGTCTGCAGACTTTTCTCCAGCGATTCCTTTTCATCCTCAGGATAGCCGGAAGCGACAACAACTTCCGTGATTGCTCCAACGATGTCATTGATTGTCATGCTGTGCAAATCGAAGGTGCCCTTTCGTGCCTCCAGGGTTTCTGCCATCTTCTCCATGATGGCGGAGGTTAGCTTCACGTTTTCTCTGGTTCTGGTTTCCGCGCCCTCGCGAAGGTAAGCCAGAATGCGCGACCAGGTCAATTCCATGGCGGCGGTATCCGGAAGCTGCGGAGGTACCATGTTGCTGCGGATGTCACGGATGACACGCGCTGCAACCGCTTTATCTGCCGGTGTTGTCTTTGCATGTTTTGTAACCGTGTTACCGGCAACCTGGAGCACCTTGTTCATCACCGCAAGGCTTCCGCGGTTCGTTTCGTCCGCATATTGCGCAATCTGCTCGGTGAGGATGGCGAAGTCCTCGTTGATGAGCAGCTTGTTCAGCACATCCATGTTCAGCGCTCCGGACAGCAGCTTCTTCGCGGTAGCCTCCGTCAGGCCCAGCTTGTCGATGTCAAAGTTGGTCTTGTAGGGGATGTTGGTTGCGCCCAGCAGAAAGTCCGTGGTGACGTTGAAGAACCGGGCGATGCCAAGCAGCACATCGCAGGGAATCTCTGAGGTTCCGTTGATGTATCGGCTCATCGTTGCCTCTGAAATGTGAATGGCTTTCGCCAACTTCGCATGACTCATTTTCTTCTCGGAAAGCAGGTCTTTGATACGTTCCCCAATGGTGCCCGGCAAATACTCGTTCACGCGCATCACCCCATTCAGCCCTTTTCAACTACCATTATACGAAACTATATTCTCATGCACAAGCGAACACGAAGCATTTTTCAACAACATCAACGGAGAGCATCGTCTTCCCTTTCATATTTGAAAGATTCATGCTGCCAGAAACCCCTGTCTTTCATCTTTGCACGAAAGACGGGGGTTCTCTTTATTCTGCGATAAAGTAGACCTGACGATATGCGGTGCCCCCGCTATCAGACAGCACCTTGACAACTTCGGCTGATGCCTTTGCCTGAAACACACCGCGAAGACCTCCCGGACACCGGAAAATACTTCACGAAGCACCTTGCCGCCGGGAACGAGCGCCCCACAGGGGACCGGGTGTGAGCCACAAAAGGTTTCTACCCGGGAAACAGGCAAAGGTCAGGCCAACCAACACCATGTCCAAGGAGGAAGTCCGCCCTTTTTTCCACAGTAACAACCACTTTAGGAGGATATATGAAAACCATAACGCCTACTGAAAACCCTAACAACCCTGAAAACGTCGCTGCCGATATGCGTGCAGCACCCTCTGCCGGGCCTTTTCTTCCCTTTGTGCCGCTGAAGCCCAGCGCGGATTCCCTGCCATCCTTTCCGGTGGAATGCCTGCCACTGAAGCTGCGCGCCTATGTGGAGGCGGTGGCTGTCCACACCCAGACACCGGTGGATATGGCTGCCGGGGTTGCTCTCGGCGTGCTGGCTACATGCCTGCAGGGCACAGTCAGAGTTGAGGGCAACATCGGGCATTACGAGCAGACCAGCCTGTATGTGTTTCTGGTTGCTCCGCCGGGTTCCCGTAAATCGGCTGTGATTCACGCCATGACTGCCGCCATTGAGGATTATGAGCAGCAATATAACGAGCAGCATCAAGCGGCGATGCGCCGGAACAGGCAGGAACGTGAGTCCCTGCAGCGTGACATCAACCGGCTGACCAAGGTGCTGGAATCAAAATACGACAAGATGACCGAGCTGGAGCTGCAGCACGCCCAGGATAACCTCGCTGACCTGCCGGATATCAGACCGTTGCAAATCTTCACGGACGATTGCACCAGCGAATCCATGGTCAGGCTGCTAAAGGACAATGGCGGGCGCATGGCGCTCATCTCCGCCGAGGGCGGTGCCTTCGACAACATCGTTGGGCGTTACACCAAGAAACCCAATCTGGATGTCTGGCTGAAAGGCATCTGCGGGGACACCATTCGTGTGGATCGCATCAACCGTGAGCCTGACTACATCAGGCATCCAACCTTGTCTATGATCATCAGCGCACAGCCCAGCGTCCTGAGTGAAATCATGCAGAACAGCATGCTGGACGGCAGGGGCTTTCTGGCCCGGCTGCTGTATATCAACGTTTCTGGTTCTTCCATGCCCAGGTCGTTCCGGTCTGAGCCGATTCCGCCGACCGTACAGGATGATTACGATGATCTGATTTGCAGGCTGCTGGAAAGGTCGGAGGGTGATTCTGTTACGCTGCATCTCGCCACCGAGGCAGTTGGCAGGATGGACGAACTCTGCCATGATGTGGGAGTCTATCTTCGCAAGGAACACCGTGACATGCGGGAGTGGGGCAGCAAATACATTGGTCTGGTGCTGCGGATAGCCGGGCTGCTGCATGTAGCCGCCGACAAGGCGGGTGACATCGGGGAACCGATCATCGACAATGCCATTCAAATCGGCAGCTATGCCTTCCGCCATGCACTGTACGCCTATTCCGTGCTGGGCGCAGATGAAACCGTCGAGAAGGCCATGCATGTGGTCGCGAAGCTCCGCAAGCTCGGCGTAACGGAAATTTGCCGCTCCGACCTGTACCAGAAGTGCCGAGGACGTTTCTTCCGCGACGCGAAGGATATGGAACCCGTCCTGGAGCTGTTGGAGCGGCATGGCTACATCTGGGTAGATCTCCCGACCTATATCGGCATGGGCCGGCCGTCTGTCGGCACCGTCCATGTTAACCCCAGGGTACTGGAGGAAGAACAACCCCTCCGGTACTTTTCAGCGTAAATAGCATTGATAGAAGGCACTGTCCTTTTGTCGACAAAGGAGAGAATCATGAATACACCAAACTACGCCATCATGCGCTTCGCTAAGTACAAGGGCCCGGAGATCAGCCGCATCGAGGGGCACAACGAACGCACCAAGGAGACATACGCCAGCAATCCCGACATCGACCACAGCCGCAGTCCGCTGAACTACAACCTGATTCATCCGCCACAGCACTATCGAGCTGAGGCGGAGAGGCAGATCAGGGAAGCCGGATGCCGCGTCAGGTCGGACAGCATTCGGCTGGTCGAGGTGCTTTTCACCGTCAGCACCGGCTACTTCGATGGCAAATCACAGGATGAAATCCGTGCCTACTACGCGCACTCGCTGGAATTTCTGAAGAAGTACCAGCATCCGGGAACCATCGTGTCCGCTGTTGTACATATGGATGAGGGCACGCCCCACATGCATGTGGTTTTTGTGCCCCTGACGGAGGACAAGCGGCTCAGTGCCAAGGATATCATCGGCAACCGGAAGAAGCTGGTTCAGTGGCAGGATCAGTACTACGAACACATGGCGGAGCGCTACCCTGACCTTTGCCGGGGCGAAACTGCCGCAAGGACAGGCCGCACACATATGAACGTACAGGAGTTCAAGGCTTTCACCAGGGACATCCGGAAAATGACAAAGCTGGCTGACAAGGTGGAAGCGCTGATAAATGGTGCGAATCTCCTGAACAGCAAAGGGCGACTGGAGCAGCTTGTTCCGCTGGTCAGAGATTTGCTGGTTCGCTTCGGCAAAATGAAAACGCAGCTGGCGCAGTATCAGGAAGCTTTCACGACCATCATTGCGGAGAACGAGCAGTTGAAGAAGGAAAACTGCATTCTGGAGGACGAGCGCAGGCAGCGCAATCGGCATGATATGGATAGCAGAACCGCCATCCATCAGATGGAGCAGAAGTGTCAGCGGTACGAGAAACAGCTGGCTGCTATTCCGCCGGAGGTTCTTGCGCAATATACCCGTCAGACCAGCAAGCAACACAAAATGGACAGGTGAGTCTTACCCTTTTGGAACGCTGAAGCCCGGACAAAACAAGGCGTATAGGCAACGACATACGGGCGGGTGGATGCCGTGTCCACCCGTCCGAAAATCTGCCCTCAATAGGGTCAGAAAGAAAGGAAATTCAGAATGAATCATATGAGAATCAACAAGATCAAACGGAAATACGTTACGGCCTATGACCGGCCTGCAGATAAGGAGTTCTATGACCCAGGCAATCAAAAAGACAAACATGATGCCCGAAACAGGGAAAGTCACCTCTTTTGACGAATACAAAAAGCTGACCGGGGATGAACAGCTTCAGCAGATCATACAGTCCGCTGTCGCCGGGGCCCTCGGTCAGGTGCACCTTGACAACCCCATACCGGATCCCCCGAACGCCGAAGAATCAACGATGACAACGATAGATCCGAAGATGAAGCGGTGCTGTATCCCGACCGAGTTCGGGAACATCTGGGTGCAGGGCAGAACCATTCCGCAGATGTGTCAGGCCTTCCATGAGAAGATGCGGATGCTGGAGGGCGTGTCCGACGGTCAGGCAGATGCCAATCCGGCAAGCCCGCTGTTTGAGGATTATGCCCAGGAATGGTGGGACACCTTCGAGGCCAAGCGACTGGGTGGAGGCACAAAAATCGACTACGAGATGAACCTGCATAAGCATGTGATTCCCTACTTCAGGGGGAAGCGGCTGAAGGACATCACCACCAAGGATGTGCAGGGCTTCTACGATGAGCGGGCAGCGTATTCCAATTCCACCTGCCGGCACTGGCGGACGCTGCTGTACGGCATCTTCAATTCCGCCATTGAGGACGGTCTGCTGGAAAAGAACCCTGCCAAGAGCATTCGCCTGACCATGAGCAAGAAGAAAAAGGAGCGTCTGCCCATTTCCAGGGAAGAAGCTGCCGGAATTGAAGCAAATCTTCATCTGCTGGAAGGAAAGGACTTGCTTCTGCTGTCGATCCTGCTCTACACGGGTGTCAGGCGCGGCGAAATGCTGGGCCTTCGCTGGGAGGACATCGACTTCGAGCGCAAGCTGATCCATATCCGCAGGCAGATCACCTTCATCAACAACCGCCCGGTCGAAAAGGCCACCAAGTCCCAGGCGGGTCTCCGCGAGGTGCCCATGCTGCCGGAGCTGGAGAAAATCCTGCTGGCGAACAGGCCGGCGGATGCAAGTCCAACCAACTACGTGGTGGATGGGGAGGAAGCCCTGAGCGAGCGTTCCTTCCGCAACACCTGGGCACGCATCTGCAAGAAAGTCGATATTCCCAAGGGTGTGACGCCCCATGTGCTGCGCCACACCTTCCTGACCCAGCTGCAGGCCACAGGTCGCGTGGACATCAAGACTCTGCAGAGCATCGCCGGTCATTCCAAGATTACCATGACCATGAACACCTATGTCCACCGGGAGGTAGGCAACGTGGAGAAGGTCAGCCGGGACAATGCGGGACTGTTCACCAGAACATGACTGCATAAAGTTGCAATCATATGCAGACGGACGGACACACGATTTTGCACGGATTTCAAGGCTGAAAAATTCATGAAGTGCCGATGAAACAAGGCTTTCCGCTCCCTTAACACAGCAGCATCCTTTGCAGGGAACTGACTGCATAAAAGAGAAAACCCATGGCTGATTGGGCAGCCATGGGTCGGAAAGCCTTGATTTGTACGGGTTCTCAGCGCTTGGAGAACTGAGGCGCACGACGGGCAGCCTTCAGGCCGTACTTCTTACGTTCCTTCATACGAGGATCGCGGGTCAGGAAACCGGCCTTCTTCAGGGCATCCCGGAGTTCGGGGTTGCTCTTGATGAGAGCGCGGCTGATGCCGTGACGGATCGCGCCAGCCTGACCAGTCAGGCCGCCGCCGGTCACAGTCACCAGAATGTCCATGTCACCGCCAGCCTTGGTCACTTCCAAGGGCTGACGCACGGTCATCTTCAGGGTTTCCAAACCAAAGTAATTATCCAGATCACGCTTGTTGATCACGATTTTACCGTCGCCAGCGACCAGACGGACACGGGCAATAGCCTTCTTACGACGGCCAACGGCACTATATTCTACCTTCGCCATTTTGATTCGCTCCTTCCGTGTCCTTATTTGATCACCAGAACTTCGGGCTGCTGAGCGGCATGCTCATGCTCGGTTCCGGCATAAACCTTCAGTTTCTTCGCCATCTTGCGGCCCAGAGGTCCCTTGGGCAGCATGCCGACGATCGCGCGCTTCACGGCGAATTCGGGCTTTTCTTCCATCAGGTGACGATAGACCGTCTCCTTCAGGCCGCCGGTGTATCCGCTGTGATGATAGTACACCTTCTGATCCAGCTTCTTGCCGGTCAGCACAACTTTGTCCGCGTTGAGGATGATCACATAATCGCCGGTATCAACATGAGGGGTATAGACAGGCTTGTTCTTTCCGCGGAGAATCGCGGCGACCTGGCTGGCCAGACGGCCCAGCACAACGCCCTCCGCGTCCACGACGTACCATTTGCGCTGCACGTCCGCGGCTTTGGCCATGTAGGTATTCAAGGTAATTTCCTCCTTCGGAGTGTGTGAGTAGGGGTGCGCGTTTGATGGTCAGCAAACGGCGCTAGTGTCAATCAGAATCCGGGGCTAACGGAGTCTATTGATGCCAAAAATCATTGTATCAAAGGCGTTGGCCTGTGTCAAGGCTTTTTCCGGGAAAAAAGTGATTTTGAGGGGAAAACAACCCGTCAAATGGATGGGGCGGAGGGTTGGATCCCGACCCTTCATTCCTCCTCCCGGACCCACTGGAAGCGGGGGCCGCGGTAGCCGTCCCGCTCCACTTCCTCCGCCCACATGGCGGCGGGGCGAACCCAGATGCCGCGTTCGTCGTACAATGCCTGATAGACCACCATGTCTTCCAGCGTTTCGGAGTGCTTCGCCGTATACAGAAGCCGGTATTCGTTTCCCTTAAAGTGCCGGTAAATGCCCGGTTTGAGCTTCATCATACCCGGCTTCTCTTCCATTCCAGATATTCCTCGAAGCCGCCTGCATAGTCCAGACAGCCTTCCTTGCCCAGCGGGAACTCGATGATCCGGTTGGCGATCTCATCGATGAACTGATGATCGTGGCTGGCGAAGAACAGGTTGCCCGGATAGGCCTGCAGGCCGTTGGACAGCGCCGTGATGCTTTCCAGATCCAGATGGTCGGTGGGCTGATCCAGAATGAGCGCGTTGGCCTTGCTCATCATCAGGCGGCTGAGCATGCAACGCACCTTTTCACCGCCAGAGAGCACCTTGGCGGGCTTGTATACCTCGTCGCCGCTGAACAGCATCCGGCCCAGAAAGCCCCGCAGATAGGTTTCGGTCTGGTCGGCGGAATACTGCCGCAGCCAGTCGATCAGGCTGCCGTCGAAATTTTCGAAATAGGCGGTATTATCCTTGGGGAAATAGCTCTGGCTGATGGTCACGCCCCACTTGAAGCTGCCTTCGTCCGGCTCGATCTCCCCCACCAGGATCCGGAACAACGCCGTCGCGCCCGCCTCGTTATCGCCCACAAAGGCGATCTTGTCGCCTTTGCGCACGGTGAAGGTCACGTTGTCCAGCACCTTCACGCCGTCGACGGTCTTGGACAGGTTCTCCACCGTCAGGATGTCCTTGCCTGCTTCCCGCTCCGGCTCGAAGCCCACGAAGGGATACTTCCGGCTGGAGGCGGGCATCTGCTCGATCTGCATGGAGTCCAGCACCTTTTTCCGGCTGGTGGCCTGACGGCTTTTGGATTTGTTGGCGGCAAAACGGCGGATGAATTCCTGCAGGTCGCGGATCTTTTCTTCCCGCTTCTTGTTCTGCTGGCGCATCAGCTGCTGGAACAGCTGGCTGGAATCATACCAGAAGTCGTAGTTGCCCGCGTACATTTTGCAGGTCTCGTGATCCACGTCCACGATGTTGGTGCAGACCGCGTTGAGGAAATGACGGTCGTGGCTGACCACGATCACGATGGCGCTGCAGTCCACCAGAAAATCTTCCAGCCATTCCGTGCTTTCCACGTCCAGACCGTTGGTGGGCTCGTCCAAAAGAATGATGGACGGATGGCCGAACAGGGCCTGCGCCAGCAGGACTTTCACCTTCTGGCGGCCGTCCAGCGTGCTCATCTGCGCCTGATGCAGCTCCGTGGGAATGCCGATGCCGTTGAGCAGCTGCGCCGCTTCGGTCTCCGCATCCCAGCCGTTCATCTCGGCAAATTCGCCTTCCAGCACTGCGGCCCGCTCGCCGTCCTCGTCGCTGAAGTCCGGCTTCATATAGAGCGCGTCTTTTTCCTTCATGATGTCGTACAGCCGCCGGTTGCCCATGATGACCGTATCCATCACGGAATACTCGTCATACTTGAAGTGGTTCTGTTCCAGCACGGACATGCGGTCTTCCTTCTGGATGGTCACGGTGCCGGTGGTGGGGGACAGCTCGCCGGAGATGATCCGGAGCAGGGTGGATTTGCCCGCGCCGTTGGCTCCGATAATGCCGTAGCAGTGATCCGGCTGGAAGAGCAGATCCACGTGCTTGTACAGAAGGTCCCCCGCAAACTGAAGGCTGATGTCGTTTAACTGAAGCATTTCTTTTCCCCTTTATTTCTTTTCTTTGGCCTTTTCGTGCTCGGCAATCTGATCGTTGAGCTGATTGATGTTGCCGCAGCCCATGGTCAGCACCAGATCGCCCGGCTGCCAATGCTCCCGCAGGTATTTTTCCGTATCGTCAAAGGTGGGGGTGTGAATGGCGTTCACGCCGTTTTCCCGCATACCTTCCACGACCATCTCCGCTTTGATGTCGCCGGGATCCTTCTCCCGGGCGGCATAGATGTCCGTCACCAAGGTGATGTCGGCGGCTTTGGTGCAGGTGAGATAATCCTTGAACAGCCGTTTGACCCGGCTGTAGGTGTGCGGCTGCATCACTGCCCAGAGGCGGTTGTGGGGTTGCATGGCCGCTACGCTCAGGGCGTTGCGCATTTCCGTGGGATTGTGGCCGTAATCGTGATACAGCTTCACGCCCTCTACCACGCCGGTCAGCTCAAAACGGCGGTGAGCGCCTGCAAATTCGTCCAGCGCCTGGCAGGCGACCGCCATATCCGCCCCCAGCTGATGAGCGCAGCCCAGCGCCGCCAGCGAATTGGCCACCTGGAAGAAACCGGCCACCTTCAGCTTAACATGGCCCAGTTCTTCGTCGCGGAAGGACAGATCGTATTCCCCGCAGCCCAACTCGCTGTAGAGCAGGTTGGCAGGCCGGTAATCGCAGCCTTCGCCGAAGCCGAAGGTGTAATGACGGCAGCGGAGCTTTTCCAGCTCTTCCACCACCCGGGGATCGTCGCCGTTGCCGACGGCCAGACCGTCCTTCTCCGGCAGCAGGGCCAGAAACTTGCCGAAGGTCTGCTGGATATCGTCAATATCCTTATAAAAATCCAGATGATCTTCCTCGATATTCGTCACCACCGCCACCGTGGGCCGCAGGTGCAGGAAGCTGGCGTTGAACTCGCAGGCCTCGGCCAGAAAAGTATGGCTTTTGCCGATGCGGGTGCTTCCGCCGATGAAGTCCAGATTGCCGCCGATATGAATGGTAGGATCCTTGCCGCACTCCATCAGCACCTGACTGAGCATGGACGTGGTGGAGGTCTTGCCGTGGGTTCCGCACACGCCGATAGCGGTTTCATAACCTTCCATCAGCTGGCCCAGCAGCGTGGCCCGTTCGATGGAGGGAATGCCGAGCCGCTCCGTTTCCACCCGCTCCGGGTTGTCGGGCAGGATGGCCACGGTATAGACCACCAGATCGGCTCCATGAACGTTTTCCGCCCTGTGGCCAATGGTCACGGGAATGTGCAGTTCCTCCCGCAGGTGCCGGGTAGCGTAGGTTTCCAGATTGTCCGAGCCGGTCAGCCGGTATCCCTTTTCCAGCAGCATCTGGGCCAAGCCGCTCATGCTGGAGCCGCCGATGCCGATCATGTGGATATGCTTTCCCTGATAATCCCGGATATGAGGTGTGCTCATAGGTGGTGTCTCTCCTCGCCTGTTGCGGCCCGCTTCCGTCCGGGGAAAGACGGCCCGCTGCTTGCATCGTTCGTTCGGCCTGACCGAAACGCCATATGCGTACAGTTTATTATACGCTGGAACAGGCCGATGTATCAATAGCCGAAGCAGAATTTCAGCCTTCAAAACTTTTCGGATTTTTTTCAAAAAAGGGATTGACAGCCGCACTTTTGCATGTTATTATGTCACCACGTTAACGCACTAAAGCGATAACGACGAAAGGAGAACGAACGATGATGCTGTTGAAGAAATTTTTTGCCGCCCTGCTGGCTCTGGCAATGACCCTGACCCTTTCCGCCGCGCTGGCTGAGGACAATTCTCTACAGGCTATTCTGGACAAAGGCACCTTTATTATCGGTCTGGACGACAGCTTCCCGCCCATGGGCTACCGCGACGAAAACAACGACATCGTCGGTTTCGACATTGACGTGGCCCGGGCCGTAGCCGAAAAGCTGGGCGTAGAGTTCATCGCGCAGCCCATCAGCTGGGAAGCCAAGGATCTGGAGCTTTCCTCCGGCAACATCGACTGCATCTGGAACGGCATGTCCATCACCCCCGAGCGGGAGGAAAGCATGGCCATGACCTTCCCCTACCTGAACAACCAGATCGTCTGCTACACCAAGGATGACGCGGAGATTGCCTCTCTGGCCGATCTGGCCGGCAAGAGCGTGGCCGTGCAGAACAGCAGCTATGCCGAAGAGCTTCTCCTCAGCGATGACTACGCCGACGTAAAGGCCACCTTCGCCGACATGCCTGGCTTTGAAGACTACCTGACCGCGCTGATGGATCTGCAGCAGGGCGGCGTGGATGCGGTCATCATGGATCTGGTCGTGGGCGACTTCCGCATCAACTCCATGGGCGCCGAAAACCTGAAGGCCGCTTTCGCGCTGGAAGACGACAACTACGGCATCGGCTTCCGCAAGGACGATCTGGCCCTTCGGGACAAGGTACAGGACATCCTCAAGGAAATGAAGGCCGACGGTTCGCTGGCCGCCATCTCCGAAAAGTGGTTCGGCTCCGACATCACCGTCGTACCCGACTACACTGCCGTGTCAAATCCTCGTTTCGGTTGACGGCTGCCGGTCGCTAACCGCCTACGGCGGTTGTGCCCACTGGGCACGCGCTTCCTCTCGCCGCCCTTTACCCCGGACTGCGCGCCACAGGCGCGCAGGGCTGCTCGGGAGACATGCGGCTTGGCCGTGAAGCTACCGCTGCTCGGCGACAGGCCTCGCGGCTCGCGGGTCTGACGCGGCTCCCTGCTGCTTGTATGGCATAGACCGCCATTCGGCGACAGGCCTCATGGCTCGCAAGAAAGGCCAGCGTGAATTTGGCTTCGCGCTGACCTTTTCCCTTGCAAAATCCCCAAGCTGCACCGAGGCATCCCAACCCGCAAGGGGTAAGTATGCCCCACGCCAACTGCGGGGGAGCAGAGCGGCGATAGGCAGCGGAGGGAAAAAGGCCCGCCCATTTTGACGGCGGAAAAAGGCGAGCTCCGAGCGCGC
>SFGO01000079.1 GCA_004556545.1 Clostridiales bacterium | reverse complement strand
TTCTTTTGCACACTTTTCTTTCGCCACCGAAAGAAAAGTGTGAGCGCCCCATAGGGCTGCAAGCCCTGCCCTCGCGCCGGAGTCGGCGCGTCAGGCCCCATCAATGGGAAATTCCCTCGGCAAAGTTGTTACCCATGATGCAAGCAGGGTGGCTTTCCGCTCGCCCCCCTGCACCCCCTTCGGATCGCCAACCGAAGCAATAGAACGCCCCATAGGGCTGCAAGCCCTCTTCCCGCGCCGGAGTCGGCGCGTCAGGCCCCGCCAAGGGGAATTTCTTACGGCAAAGTTGTCACCTATCGATGCAAGCAGGGTGGCTTTCCGCTCGCCCCCCTGCACCCCCTTCGGATCGCCAACCGAAGCAATAGAGCGCCCCATAGGGCTGCAAGCCCTTCTCCCGCGCCGGAGTCGGCGCATCAATCCCCATCAAAGAGGAATTTCCTCGGCAGAGGTTTCGCTCTGCGGAACAAGAAGGAGGCACCCCTCTTCATGAAAAAACAAGCCTGTATCCCCTATCCCCTGCTTTGCCTCTGCGCCCTTCTCCTGATCGTCACGCTGGGCTGGCAGATGCTCCCCGCCCTGAGCGAATCGGATACCGCCGTCCCGGCCTTTGAGCCGCTGGAATACGGCGCATCCGGCGAGCTGGTCAGCTATGTCCAGCAGCGCCTGTCGGAGCTGGGCTATTATGATGGAAAAATCTCCGGGAATTTTCTGGAAGGCACCCGGAATTGCCTGAAACGCCTGCAAAAGGATTACGGGCTGGATGTGACCGGCAAGCTGGATGAGGAAACCTGGCAGGTGCTTCAGGAAGCGCAGTACCGGGTGCTGAAAAACGGCGATGACGGCGACGAAGTCACCCGATTGCAGCAAAGGCTTATCGATCTGGGCTATCTGGATACAAAAGCAACGGGAAAATTCCGTTCTGCGACCGAAGGCGCGGTGAAAAGCTTCCAGAAGCAGAACGGCCTGGACGCGACCGGCACCGCCGATCTGGATACCCAGCAGCGCCTTTTCGGCGAAACGGCGCTGGCCAAGGGCGTTTCGCCTACGCCTACGCCCGATCCCCTGACCGACGCGGGCGATATTAACGACGTGGTTATTGTGGGCGACGGCGAAAGCACCGAGGACAGCCGGGAGAATGTCCCCTTTGCCCAGCGCATGACCCGGGGCACCCAGAGCGAGAACGTGAAGAAGGTTCAGACCCGCCTGAAGGAGCTGGGCTTCTTCGACGGCCCCATCAGCGGCTACTATATGGACCAGACCATCGCCGCCGTGAAGAAATTTCAGGAGTATAACGGCCTGTCCATCGACGCGGATATGGATGAAGAGACATGGAATCAGCTCTTCAACGCCAGCAACGTGGTGGACGTGAACGCTACGCCCCGGCCCAGCCCCGAACCCACGCTGCCGCCCTATTATGTGGTAGTGGACGTGACCAATCAGGTCACCAAGGTCTATTCGCTGGATGAAAACGATGAATATACCGTACTGGAACGGCAGATGATCTGCTCCACCGGCGTAAAGGGCTGGGACAGCGATCTGGGCGATTGGGTCACCAATGGCCGCCGGGCCCGCTGGTGCTATTTCTCCAAGTGGGGCGGCCACGCCCAGTACTGGACGCGCATCAACGAGAATATCGCCTTCCATAGCGTGACCTATTCCGAGCCGGATACCCGGAAGCTGAACATCAAGTCCTACAACAAGCTGGGCCGCCGGGCCTCCCACGGCTGCATCCGAATGCTGGTCAGCGACGCCAAGTGGATGTACGATAACATCAAAAAAGGCACCACCGTGCATATCACGGAGGATTTGCCGCTGGACGAGGAACTGACCAAGTCCCTGCTGCCGCCGGAACTGGATAAGAACTACATGCTGCCCAAGACCACGCCGGAGCCTACGGCCGCGCCTGCCTATACCAGCGACGGCACGCCGCCCCAGCCCTTCCGCACTCTGAAGAAGGGCTCCAAGGGCGAAGACGTATACTGGCTCCAGCGCAAGCTGAAGGATCTGGGCTACTATGCGGGCGCTGTCACCGGCGAATACTGGAGCGGCACCGCCGACGCGGTCAAGGCCTACCAGAAGGATCAGGGCCTGAAGGCGGACGGCATCGCCGCTAAGAAGACGCTGGAAGCCCTCTATGCGGATGTGTTGAGTGACGGAGAATAAACGGGAAGGGCCGTGCGGCTGTGCACGGCCCTTGGCTTTTGTTCGCCAAGTCACAATCCCATATTCTTGCGCATGTGTACCAGCGCGTTTTTTTCCAGCCGGCTGACCTGCGCCTGAGAAATGCCGATTTCCCCGGCCACCTCCATCTGGGTGCGGCCCTGATAGAACCGCAGCTTCAGAATGTGCCGCTCCCGGTCGTTCAGGCGGCTCATGGCGTCCTGCACGCCGATCTCGTCCAGCCAGCCGTTGTCCGGCTTGCGCTCGTCGGTGATCTGATCCATAATATACAGCGCGTCGCCGCCGTCGTTGAACACCGGCTCGAACAGGCTGACGGGATCCTGAATGGCTTCCAGCGCGAAGACCACATCCTCCCGCGGCAGATGCAGAGCCTCGGCCAGCTCGTTCACGTTAGGCTCCCGGCCCAGCTTTTCGGACAGCTGATCTCGGGCTTTCAGCGCCTTGTAGGCAATATCCCGCAGGCTGCGGCTGACCCGGATGGCGTTGTTGTCCCGCAGATACCGGCGGATCTCCCCGATGATCATGGGCACCGCATAGGTGGAAAACCGCACGTTCAGCGTCGTGTCGAAATTGTCCAGCGCCTTGATCAGGCCGATGCAGCCCACCTGAAACAGGTCGTCCACGTTTTCGCCCCGATTGCCGAAGCGCTGAATGATGCTCAGCACCAGCCGCAGATTCCCCCGGATGAACTCTTCCCGGGCGTTGAGATCGCCGCTGTGCACCAGCGGAAACAACTCGCGCATGCGCTCGTTGGTCAAAACGGGCAGGGTAGACGTATCCACACCGCAGATTTCCACCTTGTTGATCGCCATATTGGTTTTCCTCCCTTGCTGGCTTCCAACAGGAAGTATGGGCAAAAGGGAGGATTTTCATTCCGGGTCGGGCCGAAAGGACAATCAAAGGGAAAAACCGACAGAAAACAGGTTTTTGTGAGGGAGCAATCGAAAAATATACCTGTCAGAAAAGCGCCTTAACGCTTCTTTTTAATCTTCTTTTCAGAAAGGGGAAAAACGTAATGACCAAAGAAACGGAAACACTCCGGCAATGGATCTCGGAGGCGCGGAATATCGTATTTTTCGGCGGGGCGGGCGTGTCTACCGCCAGCGGCATCCCGGATTTCCGCAGCGCCCATCAGGGCATTTACAACACCCCCGGGGGCCGCAGCTATGAAGAAATGCTCTCTCATGAATACTTTGTCACTCACCCGGATGAATTCTGGGATTTTTACCGCCGGGTGATGCTCTATCCGGAGGCAAAGCCCAACGCCGCCCATCTGGCGCTGGCGGAGCTGGAGCGCCGAGGCAAGTGCAAGGCGATCATCACCCAGAATATCGACGGCCTGCATCAGGCGGCGGGCAGCCAAAAGGTGCTGGAGCTTCACGGCTCGGTTCATCGGAACCGCTGCATGAAATGCGGGCATTTCTATCCGTTGGAGCCGCTGCTTTTGGGAGAGGGCGCGCCCCGCTGCCAATGTGAAACGGCTCACGGCCCCTGCGGCGGCATCGTGAAGCCGGAGGTGGTTCTTTACGGCGAGCCGCTGGACGACGCTGTCATGGAGGAAGCGCTGGAAGCCATTGCCCGCTGCGATCTGCTGATCGTCGCGGGAACGTCGCTGGTAGTATACCCTGCCGCCGGGCTGATTCGCTATCGCAGTCCCCGCTGCCGTCTGGCCCTGCTGAACCGGGACGCCACCGATTACGACCGCTCCGCCGGACTGGTGGTGCGGGAGGACCTGACGCAGGTGCTTCGGGAGGCGGTTCAGGCCCCGAACGATGCGGCCGCTGATTCCGGGCGTTGATTTCAGTCAATGGCAGGAGGTGCGCTTACGAACGCGGGGGACATCGTGAGGCGTTTCGTTGGAAACGATGCCCCTAAAAAAATTCCGCCATCTCACGAAAGCGGAATTTGGATGATGATTGGTTTTTCTTGAGTCGGCGCTACCCGTTCAATCAGGCCGCCCCTTCATCGCTGTCCCTCAATAGGAAACAGGAATTGAATTCCCGCAGGGATGGCTCTGCGCCCCTTCAGCCTGCCTTGTCGGGAGCCTGAGTGCTGTTCAGCGCCGCACCCAGACGCACATTTCGCCGGTTCCCCGGTTTCCCCATGCATAATAGGGAATCCACCGCAGAGACACTGCCTTTTCGCTTGCCTCGCTCACAGGCGCGTACAGGGCTTCTTCCCCGCAAGCTTCGGTCAGCTCCCGCAGGCCGGGAGATTCCAGCGCAATCACGCCCTCCAGCTCATCCGTCCAAACGGCGCGGAAATCCTGACCGGTGATTCCGCCGAGACGAAGCCGATGCAGCGCGCTCCCGTTATCTTTTTCCTCCAGACAGTAGACCACAGGCCCGCGCATTACCGCCAGCTTGCCCTGATCTTCCCGCACGGCGGAGTGCGCCTGATACAGCGTGACCGGCATGGCCAGCGTCAGCTCCACCTTGTCTCCGGCTTTCCAGACGCGGCGCAGATGAACATATCCCATTCGCGGCTTCTCTTCTACAGGGATTCCGTTCACGCTCAGGGTGTACCCGCTGCACCATGCGGGAATCCGCAGGGCCATATCCCCCTGAACCGGTTCCGTGCCGTCGCACACGAAGCAGACGTTTTCTTTCCATGGATATTCCGTCTGGCAGGTAAAGCAGAGCTTTCCTCCCGGAAGCTGCGCTTCCAGACGTCCTCCTGCATAAAGCTGCACATACAGCGTTTCTCCCTGCACTGCGTACAGATAATCCTGCAGCGAAGTCAGCAGCCGGATCAGGTTCGGCGGACAGCAGGCGCAGTCAAACCACTCCTGCCGTTCCGGCTTGATGTGGCGCTTGTGAGGATCCTGCGCGCAGGCCTGGGGCAGCACCTCCAGCGGATTGGTGTAGAAAAAGCGCTTGCCGTCCAGCTGCATGCCGCTGATAATGCCGTTATACAGCGCTCGTTCCATCACATCGACATACTCGCTGCGGGGATCCAGCCGGAACATTCTCCGGGCAAGGAAGACCAACGCAATGGACGCGCAGGTTTCACAGTAGCAGGTGTCGTTGGGCAGATCATAATCAAAGGAAAAGGCTTCGCCGTACTCCGTCGAGCCAATGCCGCCGGTAATGTACATCCGGCGGTGCACCGCGCTGTTCCAGAGCCGTTTGCATGCCTCCGACAGGCTTTCGTCTCCGGTGGCCAAGGCCACATCCGCCATGCCGGAATAGAGGTACATGGCCCGAACCGCATGCCCCTCCGCATCCTCCTGCTCCCGCACCGGCTTTCCCGCCTGATAATACTGATAGCCCACCGGCCCGTCCAGCCAGTGGCAGCGGCGGTTCATGGCGCGGCATTCTTCATCGAAATACAGCGGAGCCTGTCCTCGCTGATCCACAAAATACTTGGCCAGCTTCAGGTGTTTCGGATCTTGGGTCAGCTGATACAGCCGCATCAGCGCCAGTTCGATTTCCGGATGCCCCGGGTATCCATGGCGCTTGCCCTCTTCAGGGCCGATGGCGCTATCAATGCAGTCCACGTAGCGGATCATCGCATCCAGCAGCTTTCGCTTTCCCGTGGCCTGATAATAGGCTACCGCCGCCTCCAGCATATGCCCCGCGCAATAGAGCTCGTGGTTGTCCATCAGATTCGTCCAGCGGTTTTCCATACCGTTGAGGATATAGTAAGTATTCAAATAGCCGTCGGGCCGCTGGGCCGAAACAATATCGTCAATGGCCTGATCCGCCAGCCTTTCCAGCGTCTCGTCGGGCCTCCATGTCAGGCTGTAGGCGACGCCCTCCAGCCATTTTGCCGCGTCGCTGTCCTGAAACACACAGCCGTAGAACTTTCCGGCGGCTTTTCCGCCCGCAATGCGGAAATTCTGCATGCAATGGCTGGGACTGGCCGTAGGCAGCTCGTCATTCAGCGCCTTCCATTGATAGGGAATTCCCTCTTGGCAAACAACCTCCCGGAAACGATTCCAGAAGGAACTCCGGAGACTGACCTGAACCTGTTCGTTGCTTTTCATCATTGCTGCTCCTTCTCACCGGGTTTCCCCGGATATTCTTTCTGAGGGGATCGGCGGTATCGATGGCAGGGTTCCTTCCGTTCCCTGTCAAAGCCGCCGGGGAATGCTTTTCAGGCACCCCACATTTTATTCAAAAGGTGGATTTTTCTTTCTCACATTTTTTCTTTCCATCCGCAAGCGTTTTTCTCCTTTTGGCAAGTCTTTGCAAACTCCGTCGGAGGCTTGTTAAAAACGGCAGCGCATCGGCTTATATAGTGCAAATTCTGCTCGAATTTCAGAAGGCTTTTCCCGCTTGACAAGGCGATTTTAGCACATATAATTGGGGTTAGCAACGCACAGAACTAAGGAAAGGCGGATTATTCTTATATGTTATGCTTTAAGTCGTCCAGCCGCAAACCTCTTTCCTTTCTTCAGGCCGGCAATTTGGTCAACGGCGACAGCTTCCGGCACTCCCGGCGAAATCTGGATTTTTTCGTTCTGCTGGCCGGAATCGAGGGTTCCCTCTACATCTCGCAGGACGATGTGCACTACACGCTGGGGCCCGGTGAATTCATGCTTCTGATGCCCGGACATGTTCACGAGGGCTACCGTTCCTCCGAGGGACGGCTTTCTTACTTCTGGTGCCACTTCCGGGCCGGAGACGATTACCAGCTGGTGGATGAGTCCGGCGTAAAGCAGTATTTGGAAAGCTTGGAGCGAAGCGGACTTCCCAAAGACATTTATCTGCTGCCGGAGCACGGCGTGTTTGCCAATACCAACCGGATCTCGCTGGAATTCCGTCAGCTGATCGACTTTTCCATGCAGAAGCCTTATTCCAATGCCATTTTGGACTATGCGGCCAGTCTGCTGGCTCTGGATTTGACGCAGGAATACCTCCAGCAGAACGAAAAGCATACCGTTATGACGCGCTCCTTTTGCAGTATGATCGATCTGCAGGAGTACATCCGTCTGCATTATCAGGAGGAGCTTTCCGTTCCCAAGCTGGCCGAGCAGTTCGGCTACCATTCCAATTACCTGTCCACCGCTTACAAACGCGCTACCGGCGAATCCCTGATTCATTATATCAATCAGACGCGGATCGCGGCGGCCAAAACGCTGCTGCTGGACACCAAGGATTCCATTGCCGTCATTTCCTCCCGGGTGGGTTACAATGATAGCAAATACTTTATCCGTATTTTCCGGCAGATGACCGGCATGACGCCCGCCATGTTCCGCAACGTATATTTCCGCAAATACATCAATTGGGAGTAAAGGCTGCCAGCCTGCGGAAACAGACGGCGGCCCGCTTTTTCATGATCCCCTTGTTTTTTCTCTGGTTTTCGATTGCATGCAGGATGCAGGGAAGGTATACTGAGAGGGTAAAGAACCGGGAGACCGGGGATTGCTTTTGGAGGAAATATTTCGATGAATCTGACACAGAAAATTCTGAAAAGTCACCTGCTCAAGGGCGAGCTGGTGCCGGGCGAGGAAATCGCGATTCGAATCGATCAAACGCTGACGCAGGATTCCACGGGGACGATGGCCTATCTGCAGCTGGAAGCCATGGGCGTTGACCGGGTGAAAACGGAGCGCAGCATGGCCTATATCGACCATAATACCCTGCAGACCGGCTTTGAAAACGCGGACGATCATCAGTACATTACCACCGTGGCGAAAAAGCACGGCATCTATCTCAGCAAGCCCGGCAACGGCATCTGCCATCAGGTGCAGCTGGAGAGAATCGGCAGGCCGGGCCGGACGCTGCTGGGCAGCGACAGCCATACCCCCACCGGCGGCGCGCTGGGCATGCTGGCCATCGGCGCGGGCGGACTGGACGTGGCCGTGGCCATGGGCGGCGGCGCGTATTATCTGAACTGCCCCAAGGTGGTCAACGTCCATCTGACTGGGAAGCTGCCCCGGGGCGTGGCCGCGAAAGACGTGATTCTGGAGCTGCTGCGCCGCCTGACCGTCAAAGGCGGCGTGGGCAAGGTGATGGAATATACGGGCGAGGGCGTGGAAAGCCTGACGATTCCCGAGCGCGCGACCATCGCCAATATGGGCGCGGAGCTGGGCGCGACCACCTCTGTGTTCCCCAGCGACGAGGCGGCCCGCCGCTTCCTGAAAGCCCAGGACCGCGAGGAGGACTATCAGCCCCTGACCGCTGACCCCGACGCGGAATATGATGAAGACGTGGACATCGATCTGTCCCAATTGGAGCCCATGGTGGCCCTGCCCCATATGCCAGACAACGTGAAAACCGTCCGGGAGGCGGGCCCCATCAAGGTGGATCAGGTCTGTATCGGCTCCTGCACCAATTCCAGCTATCAGGATATGATGCGCGTAGCGGCGATCCTTCGGGGCAAGACCGTGAACCCCGAGGTATCGCTGGTCATCGCTCCCGGCAGCCGTCAGGTGCTGAGCATGCTGAGCCAGAACGGCGCGCTGCATGATATGATCGAGGCGGGCGCACGCATCTGCGAAACGGCCTGCGGCTTCTGCATCGGCATGGGCCAGAGTCCCAAGACCAACGGCGTCAGCGTGCGCACCAATAACCGCAACTTCTTCGGCCGCAGCGGCACCAAGAGCGCCGGAATCTATCTGACCAGCTGCGAAACCGCTGCCGTCACCGCCCTGACCGGCGTGCTGACCGACCCCCGGGAGACGGACGCCGACCTGACGGTGGAAATGCCGGAGCACTTCGCCGTACACGACAACATGATCCTGCCCCCGGCTTCCCCCGAGGAAGCGGCGACGGTGGAAGTCGTCCGCGGCCCCAACATCCAGCCCTTCCCCAAGGCCGACGCGCTGGCGGACAGCCTTTCCGGGCAGGTGCTGCTGAAAATGGAAGACAACATCACCACCGACCACATCATGCCCAGCGGCAGCAATCTGCTGCCCTTCCGCAGCAATATTCCCAAGCTCAGCGAGCATTGCCTGACCCCGGTGGATCCCACCTTCCCGGCCCGGGCCAAGGCGGTGGGCGGCGGCTTCCTGCTGGCCGGTCAGAACTATGGTCAGGGCTCCAGCCGGGAACACGCGGCGCTGGTGCCGCTGTACCTGCACGTGCGCGGCGTGCTGGCCAAAAGCTTCGCTCGCATCCATCGGGCCAATCTGATCAACAACGGCATCCTGCCGCTGGAATTCGCCAATGAAAGCGATTACGACCGTTTCGACCGTGACGACGAGATCGTCCTTCCGGACGTGCGGCGGGAAGTTTCCGAGTCTGCGGGCAAGGTAACGGTGCAGAACGTTACCAAGGGCTTTACCGTGCAGATGAACCTGTCCGTCACCGACCGCCAGCGGGATATGCTGCTGGCCGGCGGCCTGATCAACCTGATCGGGCAGGGAAAGGGCTGACAATCGAATCCAAAAGGCGGGCCTTTCGTCCCTTTTCGGGACGGGAGGCCCGCTTTGCGCCCTTCGGCAGGCGGAAGCCTGTGGCTGAGTCTTTCTGAGCTGGTTGTATAAAGAATGTATTTTTCAGATTTTTTTGACATAGATTTGACAAATGCAAACGATTGTGCTATCATAACGAAACCGATAAGAGAAGCGGAAAAATCGAATCGGAACATACGGAAAGGACGTGTATCTATCCATGAAAAAGCTATTTGCCATTCTGCTTACGCTGACCATGGTGCTGGGCCTGTGCAGCTTTGCCTGCGCCGAGGGCATCGATGAAGCGCTGATCGCCGCCGCCAAGGAAGAGGGCGAGCTGACCGTTTACGGCAGCTGCGAAGAAGCCTACCTGAACGCCGCCTGCGATAAGTTCGAAGAACTGTACGGCATCAAAGTGAACCGTCAGCGCCTGTCCACCGGCGAAGTTGCCGCGAAGATCGAAGAAGAAAATGGCAACCCCTCTGCGGACGTCTGGTTCGGCGGCACCACCGACCCCTACAACGAGACCGCTGCCAAGGGTCTGCTGGAAGCCTACGAAGCCAAGAACGCCACCCACCTGCTGGACAGCATGTACCGCGACGCGGACGGCTACTGGTACGGCATCTATAAGGGAATCCTGGGCTTCATGGTCAACACCGAAGAACTCCAGCGCCTGGGTCTGGAAGCGCCTCAGGATTGGGACGATCTGCTCAAGCCCGAATATAAGGGCCTGATCTGGATGTCCAACCCCAACACCGCCGGCACCGCCAAGCTGGTCATCAATACCATGGTGCAGATGAAGGGCCACGACGAAGCCATGAAGTACTTTGTGGAACTGGACAAGAACATCGCCCAGTACACCAAGTCCGGCTCCGGCCCCTCCAAGAAGGTCGGCATCGGCGAATGCACCATCGGCATCGGCTTCCTGCATGACGGCATCACCCAGATCCTGGACGGCTATGACAACATCTCTCTGGTGATCCCCAAGAGCGGCACCAGCTTTGAGATCGGCGCTACCGCCATCTTCAAGGGTGCGAAGCATCCCAACGCCGCCAAGCTGTGGATCGAGTTCGCTCTGAGCCCCGAGTGCGTCAACATCGCCAAGGAGAACGAGAGCTATCAGTTCCTGGTGATCGACAACGCCGAGCAGCCTAAGGAAGCGGCCGAATTCGGTCTGGATCCCGACAACGTGATGAAGTACGACTTTGCGGACGCCAAGGCCAACACCTCCAAGTACGTTGAGGACTTCTTCAATGCTCTGGGCGCTGCCGCCGACGATCGTTTCAAGACCGAGTAATCTCACCCCGCAAAACTTTCGCGAAGGGGCGGCGCACGCCGCCCCTTCCTTAGTATCCTGACGACCCTCCGGCGGCCTGACTGCCGGCACTTCCATAAGGGGGGGACTCCATTGCTCAAGGCGCAAAGTGCAAAGCTGGATCGCAAGAAGCTGTTCGGCGACCCCGTTTTGATTACCACCATCGTGATCCTTGTCATTCTTCTGACCTTATTCATTCTCTATCCCCTGAGTATGCTGCTGATCGACAGCATTTGGGGCGACAACGGCCTGACCCTGTCCGTGTTCGGCCGGGTGCTGGAAATGGGCACCTTCCGCACGGCTTTTGCCAATACCCTCCGCTTGGGTTTCATCGTGGGCATCGGCTCCACGGTGCTGGGACTTCTGTTCGCCTATGTGGACGTCTACTTGGACATCAAGTCCCGGTTCGTGCGCAGGCTCTTCAATGTGGTCAGCATGCTGCCGGTGGTTTCCCCGCCCTTCGTGCTGAGCCTGAGCATGATCCTGCTCTTTGGCCGCGGCGGTCTCATCACCCGCAGCCTGCTGCACATCTATGACAGCGACATCTACGGCCTGCACGGCATTGCCATCGTGCAGATTTTGACCTTCTTCCCCGTATGCTACATGATGCTCAAGGGCCTTCTGAAAAACATCGACCCTTCGCTGGAAGAAGCCAGCCGGGACATGGGGGCCAGCCGGTGGAAGGTCTTCACCACCGTGACCCTGCCCCTGATGCTGCCGGGCCTTGGCAATGCGTTTCTGGTCACGTTCATCGAATCCGTGGCCGACTTCGCCAACCCCATGATGATCGGCGGCAGCTACGACACGCTGGCCACCACCATCTACCTGCAGGTCACCGGCGCTTACGACAAGGCGGGTGCCAGCGCCATGGGCCGTGGTGCTGCTGTGCCTGACGCTGGTGCTGTTCCTGATTCAGAAATACTATCTGGAAAAGCGCACCTACGCCACCCTGACCGGCAAGGCCAGCCGGGAACGGATGCTCATCGCCGACAAGAGCGTGACCCGTCCCCTGTCCATCCTGTGCGGGCTTTTCTCCGCCTTTGTGGTGCTGATGTACATCAGCATTCCCTTTGGCGCGCTGTTTAAGCTCTGGGGCCGGGATTACTCCCTGACCCTGAAGCACTTCCAGTACATGTTCAAATACAGCGGCCTGAAGGCCTTCCGGGACTCCTTCGTGCTCAGCCTGATCGCCTCGCCCATCACGGCGCTGTTTTCCATGATCATCAGCTATCTGGTTGTCAAGAAAAAGTTCCATTCCAAGGGCTTTATCGAGTTTGTGAGCATGCTGGCCATGGCCGTGCCCGGCACGGTGCTGGGCGTGGGCTACATCCGCGGCTTTGCCAACGGCGTGTTCAAGACCGGCTTCCTGCAGGGCCTGTACGGCACCGGCGCGATCCTGGTCATCGTGTTCATCGTGCGCAGCCTGCCGGTGGGCACCCGAAGCGGTATCTCGGCGTTGCGGCAGATCGACAAATCCATCGAGGAAAGCGCTTACGATCTGGGCGCAGGCAGCGGCAAGGTCTTCACCTCCGTCACCCTGCCCCTGATCAAGGACAGCTTCCTCAGCGGTCTGGTAACGACCTTCGTGCGCTCCATCACTGCCATCAGCGCCATCATTCTGTTGGTAACGCCCCAATACCTGCTTATCACCACTCAGATCAACGAGTTTGCCGAGAAGGGCAAGTACGGCGTGGCCTGTGCTTACGCCACCATCCTGATCGCCATCGTCTATGCGTCCATCGTGGTGATGAACTTCGTCATCAAGCATTTCGGAACCAGCAAAAAGCTAAAGGGGGACAGCGAAAATGCCTAAAGAGAGCAAAGGCGTTCGCCTTGACCATATTTCCAAAATTTACAAGGATCCCAAGACCGGCAAGGATTTTTATGCCGTGCATGACGTTTCGCTGGATATTCAGCCGGGCAGTTTCGTGACCCTGCTGGGTCCCTCCGGCTGCGGCAAGACCACCACCCTGCGCATGGTAGCAGGCTTCGAAAGCCCGGACGAAGGCGAAATCTATCTGGGCGGCGAGCCCATCAACGTCCTGACCCCCAACAAGCGCGATACCGCCATGGTATTCCAGAGCTACGCACTGTTCCCGCACTACAACGTGTTTGACAACGTGGCCTACGGTCTGCGCCTGCGCAAGGTGCCCAAGCCCGAGATCGAACGCCGGGTAAAGGAAATTCTGGAGCTGGTGGAAATGGGCGGCATGGAGAGCCGCATGACCAATCAGCTTTCCGGCGGTCAGCAGCAGCGTGTGGCGCTGGCCCGCGCCCTTGTGGTGGAGCCGGGCGTACTTTTGTTCGACGAGCCGTTGTCCAATCTGGACGCAAAGCTCCGCGTCAGCATGCGCACCGAGATCCGCCGCATCCAGCAGAAGTTGGGTATCACGGCCATTTACGTCACCCACGACCAGAGCGAAGCCATGGCCATTTCTGACCAGATCATCATCATGAAAAAAGGCGTGATCGCCCAGATGGGCAGCCCCATGGACATCTACTACCACCCGGTGGACGAGTTTGTGGCGGACTTCATCGGCGAGGCCAACTTCCTCAAGGGCGTTTCGAAGGGCATGCGGGAGAACGCCTGCGTGGTGGACGTGGACGGCCGGGAATGCCTTGTGGAGACAGACGGTGCGTTCGAGGCAGGTCAGGAATGCGAGATCGTCCTGCGTCCCGAAGCCATCCGCATCGGCGAAACGGGAATGCTCCCCTGCAAGGTGGAACTGAGCTGCTTCATGGGCAGCTACCAGAACTACCATGTGCGCGTGGGCGACACGCTGGTCAAGATCAGCGACAACTGCCCCGTGAACAAGCGCGTGTTTTCCGTGGGCGAGGACGCCTACATCAGCTTTGAAAAGGAATGCGCGCACGTGCTGTAAGTTTATCAACTTTTGACGGCCCCGAAAGGGGTCGTTTTTTTTATGCGCGCAGTGGAGCGCGCGGCAGTGCGGGGGCTGCACCGATGGGTTGCCCCGAGGAAAGCCCTTGTGAGTTTTTTCGCCGACTACGGTCCGAAGGGGTGCAGGGGGGAACGAAGGGAAGCGGGTATCCAGTGGATACAACCGCCGAAGGCGGTTAGCGACCCGGAGTTCAGGCAAACAACAAGCGGGACGCACGGCAGTG
>SFGO01000078.1 GCA_004556545.1 Clostridiales bacterium | reverse complement strand
GTACGCAAAACTCACCTCTTCATTCGTCGCAGCAGTGCAAATTCGATGCATTGTTCTCTGGGTAAGTACGTTGATTTGACTATTGTCGACAGTATCTAGGAATACTCCAGCGCCGTTTCCTCGCCCCGGAGGACGCGGAGCGCTCCCTGCGCCAGCGCCAGCATCTCGTTTTCCCCCGGATAGACGGATACGGGCGCAATAAAGCTCACCGCCTCCTCGATCCAGATGGTGAACATGTCGTCGTGGGCGAAGCCGCCTGTGAGAAGAATGGCGTCCACTTCCCCGCACAGCGCCGCGCTCATGGCTCCGATTTCCTTGGCGATCTGATAGGCCATGCCCCGGTAAGCCAGCTCCGCGTCCGCATCGCCCTGCCTGGCCCGCAGGGAAACCACCCTGCCATCGTTGGTTCCCAGGTAGGAAATCAGCCCGCAGCGGGCGGTAAAGAACCAGCGGAAGCTCTCATAGCTGTCTCCAAACTTCCCTTCATAAACGGCCCTGACGATGGGCAGCACGGGCAGCGCTCCGGGGCGCTCGGCGCTGTAAGGGCCTTCCCCTTCCAGACCGTTGTTCACATCCACAATTCTTCCGTTTCGATGGGCGCTTACCGTTACGCCGCCGCCCATATGGGCCACAATCAGCCTCAGCCCGTCGTAGCGCAGGCCGCGCTCCCCGGCGTAGCGCCTGGCGACGGCCCGGGCGTTGAGGGCGTGAAACAGCGGGCGACGGGGAAAGTCCCGGTGCCCGGAAAGCCGCGCCACGTCCGTAAGCTCATCAATCACCGGCGGGTCGACCGTGAAGGCGGGCTTGCCCAGCTCCCCGGCGATGTCCGCCGCCAGAATGCCGCCCAGATTGCAGGCGTGATAGCCGTAGACGCAATCCGTCAGATCTTTCACCATTTTTTCATTGATGCGATACGTGCCGCCCGCCACCGGGCGGATCAGGCCGCCCCGCCCCACTACCGCGTCCAGCCGGGACAGATCCACGCCCTGCTCCTTCAGATGCCGTAGAATCAGGGCCTTGCGGGCGGCGGCAATTTCCTTTAATGTGAACGGAGTGCCCATTTCATCGGAGGAATGATGAAATTCCTTATGCAGAATCTGCCTGTCCTCCGCATAGAGCGCAAGCTTGGTGGAGGTGGAACCAAAATTCAATACCAGCACCTTTTTCATCCTTACACTCCCCCTGTAGTATTAGCCTCCATGGAAACCAGCGCCAGGGCGATGGAGTGCATCAGGGTTTCCCGGCTGTCCGCCCGGGAGGCCAAAATGACCGGGGCCTGAGCGCCTGCCACCACGCCGGCCGCCCCGGCCCGCGCAACGAAAGCCAGCGCTTTATAGAGCATATTTCCCGCTTCGATATTGGGAACCAGCAGGATATCGGCGCAGCCGACGAGCGGGCCTTCCATGCCCTTACGCCGGGCCGCCGCCGGAAACAGGGCGTTATCCAGCGCGGCGGGGCCGAACATCTGACAGCCGGTGATTTTCCCCTGACGGCACTCCTCCGTCAGGGCCACGGCGTCCACCGTAGCCGGCATTTTGGGATTCAGCTTCTCCACGGCGCAAAGACAGGCGACGACGGGCGACGGATTGCCCAGCCCGTGGGCCACGCGGACGGCGTTTGCAAGAATCTTCTTTTTTTCCTCCAAGCCGGGCGCGATGTTCAGGGCCGCGTCGGTCAACAGCAGGACCCGCTCCCATTTGCGCAGTTCCAGAAACGCCACATGGGAAAGCAGGGAGCCGCGTCTCAGCCCCTCGCTTCGATCCAGCGCCGCCCGCATCACAACGGCGGTGGGAACGGCCCCCTTCATCAGCGCGTCGGCTTTCCCCTTCCGAATCAGGGAAACCGCCTTTCGGCAGGCCAGCGTCTCATCCGGCTCATGGACGATGGAGAAATCGTCCAGAGAAAGCTGGCTGGCTTCGGCAAGGGCGCGGATCCGTGCCTCGTCGCCCACCAGCACGGCTTCGGCCATGCCGGCTTTTCGGGCCGTCCAGACCGCCCGAAGCACCTCCGGATCCTGAGCGCACGCCACCGCCAGCGTATGGCTCTTCCCGGAGGAAGCCGCCTTCAGCAGCTCGTCCATGTTCCGTATCAAGAACCCCACCTCCCGTTTGTTTGTCGACCTTGGAAACGATCAGTTTACAGGCACAATCCAGTCAAAGGGATCTTCCAGAAGTCCGCGCTGAATACCCGTCAGCGTGTCGTAAAGCGATTGCGTTACCGGGCCGATCCGCCCGCCGTTGATCTCGTACTCCTGTTGGCCGTAGGCCAGCCTTCCGATCGGAGAGATCACCGCCGCCGTTCCGCAGCCCCAGGCCTCCTCCAGCGCGCCGCCTTCCAGAGCGTCGATCAGCTCGTCCACGGGCAGGGGCCTTTCGTCCACCTCCCGGCCCTGGCTGCGAAGCAGCTCGATACAGCTTTTTCGGGTGATTCCCGGCAGGATGGAGTCGGTCAGCGCCGGGGTGACGATTCGATCCCCCAGCTTGAACATGACGTTCATCGCGCCCACTTCCTCCACATATCGCCGCTCCACGCCGTCCAGCCACAGCACCTGACTGTAGCCCTTTTCCGCGGCGATGGTTCCCGCCCGGATGGAAGCGGCGTAGTTGCCGCCGCACTTGGCGTAGCCTGTGCCGCCCCGCACGGCGCGCACGTCCTTTTCTTCAATGAGAATGCCCACGGGACGCAGGCCCTCCCGGTAGTAGCTGCCCACCGGGGAGAGAATGACGCCGAAGAGCGCCCGCTCCGCCGCGTGAACGCCCAGCGTCTCGTCCGTGCCCAGAATAAAGGGCCTGATGTAGAGAGACGCGCCCTGGGCGCGGGGAACCCAGGCCTCTTCTTTCTGGATCAGCCTTGTTACCAGATGGAGAAATTCCTCCTCCGGCAGCGCCGGCAGACACAGCCGTTCGGCGGAGGCTATCATCCGCCGGGCGTTCTCCCGAGGGCGAAACAGCTGTACGCCGCCATCCGGGCGGCGGTAGGCCTTCAGACCCTCGAATACCTCCGCGGCATAGTGGAGGCAGGTGCTGGCCGGGTGCAGGGGCAGGGGGCCGAAGGGAATGATTCGCCCATGATGCCAGCCCCGCTCTCGGGACCAGTCCGCAAGGGCCATGTAGTCGGTGAAAATCCTTCCAAAACCAAGCTGGGATTCATCTGGCGGCAGAGGCTTCAGTTTCGCCGCTTTTTCGATCTGAATGGACAGCACAGCGTTTTCCTCCTTCCGTGTCACTAGAGGGCAGCGCCGCCGGCGTCTGCCGCCGGTCAAAGGCCCGGTCCCACCCTATCAGCCCGCCTGCGGGGGAAAGCCCCGAAAACGGCTGCCGAGCCGCAGCGCCTGCAGATTCCTGTCAAACAACTCCGGATGCTTGTCGGAGACGAGATGCTTCAAGGTTTCCTGGATCAATGGTTCGTCACAGGCCGCCCACCCGGCCAGCATGGCGCCTGCCAGAATCATGTTGGCCAGCCCTTCCATTTCGTTTTCAGTGGCCAGCCGTGTGGCAGGCACATAAACGTCGCGCACGTTCGTCCGCCTGATCTGTCGATCTACGAGAGAGGAATTGACGAAGATCCAACCGTTTTCAGCGACGGCGTTTTCGTACTTGTCCAGGGATGGCAGGTTCATGGCCAGCAGAATATCCGGCTCGTATACGATAGGCGAGGACACCGGCTCGTCCCCGATGACCACGGAGCAATTGGCGGTGCCGCCGCGCATTTCCGGCCCGTAAGACGGCAGCCAGCTGACCTGCTTTCCCTGCAGCATCCCCATGACGGTCAGAAACTTGCCTGCAAACAGGACACCCTGTCCTCCAAAGCCTGCAATGAGGATTCGTTCTGTCATTCTTCTTCCGCCTCCCTTACGCTCCTGTCCTTGTATACACCCAGGGGATAGTAGGGAATCATGGTGCTTTCCACCCAGGTCAGAGCCTCCTGAGGCGTCATACCCCAGTTGGTAGGGCAGGAGGAGAGAAACTCCACCAGCGAGAAGCCACGCCCTGTCAGCTGATTTTCAAAAGCCCGCCTGACGGCCTTTTTGGCTCTGCGGACGGCCCTGACGCTATGGACGGACACCCGAGCCAGGTATTCGGGACCGTCCAGGGTTGCAAGCATTTCGCAGATGCGCAACGGGTATCCGCAGACGGCAGGGCTTCGCCCGTAGGGGGAGGTTTCCGTGATCTGCCCTGGCAGTGAGGTGGGAGCCATCTGGCCGCCGGTCATGCCGTAGATGGCGTTGTTGACAAAGATGACGGTGATGTTTTCGCCCCGGGCGGCGGCGTGGACGGTTTCCGCCGTGCCGATGGAGGCCAGGTCGCCGTCGCCCTGATAGGTGAACACAACGTTGTCCGGATTGGCGCGCTTGATTCCCGTGGCCACGGCGGGGGCGCGGCCATGGGCGGCCTCCACCATATCGCAGGCAAAGTAGTCGTAGGCCATGACCGCGCAGCCCACAGGAGCTACGCCGACGGTCTGACCCTCGATCTCCAGCTCGTCGATTACCTCCGCCACCAGCCGATGGATGATGCCGTGGGTACAGCCGGGGCAGTAATGAGTGTCCCTATCGGTGAGAGCATTGGGTCTTTCAAATACAATCATGTTTGCGCACCTCCCGCAATCTGACGGATTCTCTCAAGCACCTCGGCAGGCGTGGGAATCACGCCGCCTGCGTGGCGGAGCAGACTGACCGTCCGCCTGCAATCTGTGGCAAGCCGAATATCGTCGATCATCTGGCCCATATTCAGTTCTACGGACAGGAAAGCAAGACACTGCTCCGCCGCCCGCATCAGGGCTTTCTCTGGAAACGGCCACAGGGTAATGGGACGGATCAGCCCGGCGCGGATGCCTTCGCTGCGGGCTTGCTGGATAGCGGCCTTGGCAACCCGTGCGGCGATGCCGAAAGCCACCAGGCAGATTTCCGCGTCTTCCATATGAAATTCTTCCCACAAAGGTTCTTTTTCACGAATGGTATCGTAGCGCGCATACCGGGCAAAATTCATTTCTTCCAGCTTTTCCGGAGACAGATATAGGGAGTTGATGATATGATGGGGACGGTTCATTCGGGTGCCAGTAACAGCCCAGGGGCGGTCAGGCTCTTCATCGGTATGGACAGGCAATTCTACCGGCTCCATCATCTGGCCTACGGTACCGTCCGCCAGAATCATGCAGGTCATGCGGTACTTGTCCGCCAGATGGAATCCTTTGGTGGTGAGTTCCGCCATTTCCTGGACGCTGGCAGGAGCCAGGACGATCATGTGGAAGTCGCCGTGGCCTGGAGCGCGGGTGGCCTGAAAGTAGTCCGACTGAGAGGGCTGGATACCGCCCAGCCCCGGGCCGCCCCGCTGCACGTTCACCACCAGCGCGGGCAGATCCGCTCCCGCCAGATAGGATAGCCCCTCGCTCTTGAGCGATATGCCGGGGCTGGAGGAGGAAGTCATGGCCCGCCGCCCGGCCGCCGCCGCGCCGTAAACCATATTGATGGCCCCAATCTCGCTTTCCGCCTGCAAAAACGTGCCGCCGCACTTTGGCAGACGCCGGGCCATATAGGCGGTGATCTCCGTCTGGGGCGTGATGGGATATCCGAAATAGTGCCGGCAGCCGGCGCGGATCGCCGCCTCGGCCAGCGCTTCATTTCCTTTCATGAGGACTTTTTCAGCCATACGCTTTCCCTACCTTTCCACGGTGATAACGCAGTCGGGGCACATGACGGCGCAGCACGCGCAGGCGGTGCAGCGCTCCGGATCTGTGATTTTCGCGGGATGATAGCCCTTGCGGTTGATCCGGCTCCTGTCGAGCGTCAGCAGCTGTCTGGGGCAGGCGCTCACGCATAGCCCGCAGCCCTTGCAGCGGTCGGCGTCGAAGATGATCCTTGGCATATCGCGTCCCTCCTTCTGATTTCGGCGTGATTCCGTCTCTCCGGGGAAATCAAAAAGCGTCCATCTCAAAGACAGATGTCCTGAGACGGACGCCATACAGCGATCCAGGCGCCGCTTTCCGTGACGGATGGTACAAGGTGGCAAAAGTTCGCCCACAAGCGGGACTTGATTCAGTCCGGCGACTCAATGTGAAATTCTGTTTTCTGAATCGCTCGTCCTTTCTTCCGGCTTTGGAGATACAGATGCCTGGCGGCTGTCCGGGTGACGCGAATGCGCGTCTACCGCTGTGTAAACGGGTCGGTCGGGCCGTCTCTCTCATTGCCTTTTGTCATGCCGTGCTTGCTACCGTACGATGAAAAACATAGAGTAATCAGCAAGCAGAAACCGCTGTGCAGTTTCCTTACTTTTATTATACCCTTTTTGGACAGGTCGTGTCAAATCAAACTCCACAAAGAACGGCAATTTTCTCCCAATCAAGGTGAGGTTATGTGGGAAGGTGGGCATACGCCTGACGGTTTTCCTTTCTGGCGAGCATTTTTTTGAGAACTCACGGATGGGGCTTGTCCTCCCGGTAGGCTGCCATAGATTCCTTGAACAAGCTGGCGGTGGGCGGAGGCGTCCAGGAAATGGCGTTAGCGCCTGCCTGAATGGTTTCCCGAATGAATTCCTCTGTGGGACCGCCGGTAGCGATCAAAGGGAAATCCGGTAGTTCCTTTCGAATCTTGCGCACCAGCTCCGGCGTGTCGGGACCGGCGGCTACATTAAAAATGTCCGCTCCGGCTTCCACTCGCGTCTGAAAGTCCGTCCGGTCATTTACAACGGTGACGATGGCGGGAATATCCACCAGACGAGATACCTGACGGAGCACGTCATTGCTGGTGGGCGCATTCATAACGACGCCTGCCGCGCCCTGAAGCTCGGCGTATCCGGCAAGGGTGCAGACCCTCTTGCCCTGTGTAAGCCCGCCGCCCACGCCGGCAAATACGGGAATGTCCGCCGCCAGCAGAAGCGCCTGGATGATGACCGGCTGGGGGGTGAAGGGATACACCGCCAGCACTGCGTCGGCGTCCATATTGCGCACTATGCACAGGTCGGTGGTAAAGGCGATGGACTTGATACGCCGCCCGAAGATCACGATACCGCTGCATTCGCGGATGGCGGACGGTGCCCGCAGAATATGCTTGCGCAGCCTGGCTTCGTAGCGGGGAATGGTTTTTTCATCGGTTCTGGCGGAATAGGCGCGTCTATACTTCATTCTTTTTCCTCCCTGTTACGCTGCTTTGTTTCCTGTTTAAGTCGCCTGACGTCTGGTTGCGCAGAATCCAACCTGTCTGAAAATCATTCGCGAAAAGCGTCTGGCTTTCGCTGGCGCTCGTTTCTGATAGCGTCATTATATCATACGGAGCCCTGCGGCGGCAATATCGGCCTTTTTGCCAGCAGAATTCTCATGCATGAAATTCAGGAACGCCTGCCGATATTTATTTCACTCTGTATCTATGGTGTATACCGCTTGATGAATTCTTCCATCTATCGTATACTGTAATTGGATAAGGCGGAGCAAAAGGCAATCCTATGAGCATACCGTATCAGGGCGACAAAGAATTTTTTACAAACACCAACAGAACAAATGGTTTTTCTGAAAGGCGCGACGGCAGAGCGAAACGATCATTCCGACGGCGAGTTTTTCCTTTTCGGGCTATACGTAAAAAACCAATCTGGAGAACTTCCTTACCCAGGAATGCTTGGCACATTATATGGAACGAGGGGGTAGGAAAATGAAAGTGGTCATCATTGGCGGCGTGGCGGGCGGTGTAACTGCGGCGGCAAGGCTCCGCCGGTTGGACGAAAGCGCACGAATCCTGATTCTGGAGCGTTCCGGTTTTGTTTCCTATGCCAATTGCGGACTTCCCTACTATATCGGCGGGGAGATCCAGTCCGCCGGCGAACTCACGCTCCAGACCCCGGCGTCCCTGTGGAACCTTTACCGGATCGAGGCCCGGGTGCGCCATGAGGCGAAGTCCATTTGCCGGGGAAAAAAGACTGTGACCGTATTGGAAAAAGACACGGGCAGGGAATACGAGGAAAGCTATGACAAGCTGATTCTGGCTCCCGGCGCAAAACCCCAGCGGCCTCCGATTCCGGGAGTACACAACGATCGGATCTACACCCTGCGCACAGTAGAGGATACTTTCCTGATCGTTCGAGAGGCCGCCGCCCATAAAGCAAGATCCGCCGTTGTTGTGGGAGGGGGATTTATCGGCCTGGAGATGACGGAGAACCTGCATCGGCTTGGAATCAATGTGACCCTGGTGGAAATGCACCGGCAGGTGCTGGGTCAGTTGGATCCCGACATGGCGGGCTTTGTTCACGCCCATCTGAGAAGCAACGGCGTTCAACTGCGTTTGGGCTGTGGCGTGACAGCCTTTGAGTACCAGCCGGACGGGGTTCTGGTGAACCTGACGTCAGGCAAGCGGCTCAGAACGGACATGGTCCTTTTGGCTGCCGGCGTCTCTCCGGACGGCAGCCTGGCCCGCGCTGCGGGACTGACACTTGGATTGAATGGCGGCATTGCCGTAAACAGCCATATGCAGACCTCCGACCCGGATATTTATGCTGTGGGTGACGCGGCAGAAGTTGCCCATACAGTCACCGGACATAGGGGAACCGTACCGCTTGCCGGACCTGCTCGCCGGCAGGCACGGACAGCTGCCGATCATATCGCCGGGCTGGAATCCTGCTATAGAGGTGCGGCGGGAACCTCCATTTTGCGAATTTTCGGCCTGACGGCGGCTGCCACGGGCGTCAATGAACATCAGACCCGAGCGCTGAACCTGTCTTACGATAGGGTTATTCTTTCTCCGCTGTCTCATACCTCCTTCTATCCCGGAGCGAAGAATATGACGCTGAAGCTGCTCTTTGCACGGGAGGACGGGCGCATCCTGGGCGCGCAGATTGTTGGCGAGGACGGCGTGGACAAGCGCATTGATGTGCTGGCTACCGCCATGCAGGCAGGGATGAAAGCGCCTGCACTCAAGGAGCTGGATCTGGCCTATGCGCCTCCCTATTCCTCTGCCAACGACCCGGTGAACGTGGCGGGCTTTATGGCAGAAAACGTTTTGTCCGGCAAGGTAAAGCAGTTTTTCTACAGAGACCTGAAACGGCTGCCCCGGGACGCGCAGCGGCTGGATGTACGCAGCCGGGAGGAATATGAAAAAGGACATGCGGAGGGCTTTCATCTCCTGATCCCCCTGGAGGAGCTTCGATCGAGGCTGCAGGAGCTGAACCAGGAAAAACCCGTGTACGTCATGTGCCAGTCGGGGTTGAGAAGTTATCTGGCCTGCCGAATTCTTTCCCAAAATGGTTTTGACTGTCAGCATTTTGTCGGCGGGTATCGGCTCTATACTGCCGTCCGCAATCACTGGGCAGCAGAATGATAACAAAATAATTTGAATCAGGAGGGAAAACGATTGAAAAACCCTTTTTGGCTGAAACTGATTGCTCTGCTTTTTCTGTTGACGGCCCTGACGCTGCTGGCATTTATGATTCGTTACCAGTCTGCTCAACAGGACAAAAGAACGCAGGGATATGACAGGTCAACTCGTAAGGAAGCCATCTGCCTGGAAAGAACATCGGAACATTCCATTCCGCTGGCTGCCTTTTGCCGGGAAGAAGCAGTGTAAAGACCGAGCATTTTTCTTCCGTTCTCTTGTTTGAATATGCCGGTCGCAAATTATGGATCCTCACGGTCTTGTACGCAAATGTATACGCTGTAATTTGCTAAAACAGGGAAGACAAAGCCCTGCTTGCCTCGCTTATGTTAGCAGTAGATTCTGGTAAAAATTTCCACCAACTAGCAAAGGAGGGTAATGGAACGCTCGGGGGGCCTGAAGAACTGGCTTGAGGTATATAAGCACGATTACCGCTACTCCATCTCCGCTGAGATCATTCAGGCCTACCACCAGACGATAAAGCATGTGTTCGTCAGCAGCCCCGGCGTTCAGTCAATGGGCGGCAAGGGCTATGAGGAGTTTGAAAGCGTGATTCAGCGCTATCTGGCGAACCAAATTCGTACTGAACCGTTCATTCAGGAGGCTGGCAGCAAGCTGCGCCTGATGATCTTGGAAAACCAGCAAGGAAGACTGCTGCATGGAGGTTCGGTGAAGCAAATCCCATGCTGAAATGAAGTTGTTTAGGAAAAAACGTATAAAAACGTCAGAAGCTGATCTTTGATTATGACAGCGGAAATTCAGACTGGTGGGTCTGCCATGCGCAATCGGATAACGGGTAAAAGCTGATCTGTGCTCAGGTTTTCAGCTTAACGAGAACCTTCTTCCGATGTTTCAGGCAGGAAAGAGTTTCATTTTCCTTCCGCCGCCTTGATGCGTCGGTACATATCCTGCATCTTTTGGTCGATCTCAGCAATCCGATCAGCGCACGCCAGCATTTCCTCATTAATGCCAGCCGGTAACTTAGCCTTGTCCACCTTGTAACGAACATCATGCTCAAGGCTGGCCCAAAAATCCATGGCGATGGTGCGAATCTGAATTTCGGCAATCACCTGCTCCGTTCGGTCGGACAGATATACGGGCAGGCGAATATCCAAATGCAGGGAACGATAGCCGTTATAATTGGGCGTTTGAATATAATCCTGACGCCGGATAAGCTGGATATCCGCCTGCCGCGTCATCATATCGGCGACTCGGTAAACATCGTCGATATAACCGCAGACCACCCTGACCCCGGCGATATCGTTTACGTTCCGTTTGGCAGCTTCGATGGTCAGGGGCTGCCTTTTTTTCAGGAGCTTTGCCGCGATGCTGGGCAAGGACTTGACGCGACCCTCAATGTGGTGAATAGGGTTCCTTGCATACAGCACCTTGAACTCGTCATTCAAAATCTCAAATTTCAATACCAGCTGTCGAACTGCCGCGTCATAAAGTCTTGTCATAACAACAATTTCCTGGGAATCTCCCTGCAGCGCTGCGCTCATCTGTCAGCCTCCTACTTGTTCTATGAAACCAGCCAATGGGGTCGGGGGATCCTCACGATTGCCGCTGGATCAGTCGGCGTCCTGCAGATAAGCGGCCAACGCGCCGGCAATCTTCTTGATCTTTTGTCCAGAAGTGTTGAGCATCAGGTCATAGTTTTCCTTGGCTCCCCATTTCTGACCGCTGAAATAGGCATAGTATTTCGCCCGTTCCTTATCTACTTCCTTCATCTGACGCCTGGTTTCCACATCGGACAGCAATTCATCTGCGGGCTTGCGCTCAATACAGCGCTGCAGCTTGCTTTCTTCGTCCGCATAAACGAAAATGCGGAAAGGTTTCATCTCCCGCAGAATATGATCCGCGCAGCGACCGATGATGATGCAGTCGGACTTTTTCGCCAGTTCCACCAACAGCTTATGCTGCTCCGAAAAAATGGTCATGTTGTGCTGAAATACCGGATCCGGCATGGGATAGAAAGGAAAGGTATGGCCTACATGAATGGGAAAGGATTCCACCGGCTTTTTTTCGCTGATCCGGCGCACATATTCCTCGGAACTCCGGGTGCGTTTGGCGATTTCCGTAACAATTTCCCGGTCGTAGTAGGCGATTTGCAGCTGCTCAGACAGACGGCGTCCCAATTCTCTGCCGCCGCTGCCAAACTCCCGTCCGATGGTGATGATTTTTCGCATCTAACTCCGCTCCTTTCTGAATAATCAAACGGTTTCCGCTGGTTGTTTCAAAAGGGAACCAAATTTCGCCTGGATTTGCAGCTTTCCTTTTTTTTCAGAGAAACGCTTCAACGTTCACCGTCCCTTCGCAGGTACGCCGTAAAGGAGGAGGGATTTCCTCTATACTCATTATATAGAATCTCTGCCGTACCGTCAACCTGCCCTTTTACGTCAAAACGGATTTTCCTTTTACGTCAAAACGGATTTTCAAATCGAATCGGTATTTTTTCACAATACAGCGTGATCGACCATCGTGTGATATTCCAAATTGACCAATTGACAGGTTTTTCTGGAAATAGCTGGCATTCAGGCGCTCTTACCTTGCGAAGCATCTGAAGATATGTTATGCTCATTTCGTTCACTGAGAATAAACGGAGGGATGGAATGAAAAAAGGAATTGGGCTTGCACTGCTGTGCATGCTATTGCTCTTTAACGTATGGAGCAAAGGAAACGGAGACGCCGGGTCAGATCGAAAGGTTCCCATGGCGACCTTCCTGGGCGGGAACGAAACCGTATCCGAAGTGGTGGAAGAACTCAAAAATGCAGGGCTTTCCAACACAGACGTGTTTCAGAACTGGGTTTTGGATTATGCGGCTACGGCTGGAAGAAACGCCGGGCTTGAGGATGGCTGGATCCTCCCCTCCGAACTCACCGTAGATACGGCGAAATGTATGGATGGGTGGGAAAGCACTCATGATTATTCGGACGCCAACTGCAGAATGACGGCTTTCCTGCTGCTGGAGGGCTTGATAACTGCCGAACGTGTGGAAGAAACATATACTGGAACTTATCTGATGTTTGACATGGAAGCGATTGATGCAACTGAAAAATACGAACGAATAAAAGAAAACAGAGCGCTTTTTACTTCACTTTTCGGCGACAAAACCGTATCGGAGGGAAAGGAGCCTCAAAACATATATTCGGAAGCCTGGGAGGATTTTGGGCTGAAGGTTCACAGCAATCAGGTTTCTATGCTTAGCCTTGTCATCTATGATCCGTATTTCCAAACAACTTTCGTGGGTCATACGGGCGTTCTTCTAAACTGCGGGGATCATATGCTTTTTATAGAAAAAATAGCGTTCGAGCAACCATATCAGGCGACGAAAATTTACGACCTGACCGAATTGCTGGATATGCTTTCCCAAAGGTCGGAATATTTTGGCGAAGAAGGAGAGCAAGGCCCCTTTGTTTATATCAACGGAGAATATATCGGAGAATTGAAACCTCACGAGAATAACGCGTTTGCTGTACGGGAATGATGTGAACATTTAGCTTTCGGTTCCCGCGCTTTTGTTCCTCCTGAAAGTTCTTTATATTACTTCCCTCAAACCCGCAAACGTTACGCCGAGTAAGCGTCACGAATTACGTGACGGTTGTCTTTGAAGCAAGCTCGGCGGTTCACTCTTTACAAAAAATCGGGGAAAAGGCGAAAAAAAACGCTCGGAAACATCCTGTGCCGCTTGGACGAGCGAACGATATGATGCATAAACATTTTTATTGGCTGAATATTTACTTGCGCTTTCTGCCGAAACTATACGATATAATTGGTTTTACAGCGATCGCACTACAATAATATGCAAAAAAGAAAGAACCCGGACATTGTATCAATATCCGGGTTCTTTGGTGGTGGTCGCAACAGGACTCGAACCTGTGACCCCATCGATGTGAACGATGTGCTCTACCAACTGAGCCATGCGACCATATTTTTTTTGATGACGTTGCCGTCAACATCAAATATAATGCCACAGACTAGCGAGTTTGTCAATAGGGAAATTTCAAAAAATTACTTTTCTTGTGCATCGCAGCCATTCATAAGGAACGGAAAAGGCAAAAAGAAGGAAAACAAAAGGCCAGAGTGTCAAAAAAGTGGGGGTGCAGGAGGCACTGCTGCCACTCAATCGTCGCGGAGGACTACTGCCGTAGTCCCCGCTCGTTTCGTGTCACACCTGCGGGTCGCTAACCGCCTGCAGCGGTTATACCCACCGGGCGACCGGTGAACTTTTCAAATTCTATTTGAAAAGTTCAGTCTGCCAAAGGCAGACCGGGTTGCCCAAGGGCAACCCGCCTTGCACCTTCC
>SFGO01000077.1 GCA_004556545.1 Clostridiales bacterium | reverse complement strand
AGTTTCTCCACATTCTCACCAACACTTGTTTTAATCTGACTTTTTGATTCCAGCCATCCCCCAAATAGGGATCGTAAATGGTGTAAAGCCAAGAAGGTGCAAAAATATCCGTATTCAGGCCGTAATCAGATTGCAATTTATAAAAAGCATTATCCGCGACTGTATATTTATCCAAGGTTTTCTGTGTCCACTGAGGATTACCGTCGGCATCATATTCAAAACTATCGCCTTCAACGCCCCAGCCATAATTGATCGCGCCCTGATTGCTGTAGGCCCAATTCAGGAACTTGACCATTAGTTCGGGATTCTTGCAATCGGCAGAAACTGCGTACATATTAAATTTATGATCGCGAGCACGATAATTCGCCGTTTCACCATACTGGTTTTCCAAAAGCGGAACCATGGTAAAATACGCCTCGGGATCCACAGAAGACAGCGTCTTGTTAATGTCGGCTACAAAAGTGGGGTTTTCATAGAAGAACATCACTTTACCGGCAGAGCATTCTTCCTGAAGATTGGAAAGGCTCTTCGTCAGATATTCGCTGTCCAGAAGTCCCTTGGAATACAGACGATTCATAAATACAAGGAAATCACGATAGCGAGATTCGATCCGTCCCAAATGCCAGACGTTATTTTCATCGCGATACATGTTATAATCAGCGCCGATAGAACGAGTTACACTCAAATAATCGATGCCGATCAAACGATTCTGCCCGCGTGCGCTATAAGGGATCATTTCAGGATAAATTTCGTGTAGCTTTTCCAGGGTTGTCTCCAACTCAGCCCAGGTTGTCGGCATAGGAAGCTGATTTTTCTCCAGCAGATCTCCCCGAATCATGGGAACTGTACCAGGCTGCTGATTGGTGTCACGCCGAATCACACCCAGCGTATAGATTCGATTATTGATCTTCGTGCGGGCATAATCAGGAATATTTTCGAAATCAGCCTGAATGAGCGGAGCATATTCCTCCACTAATTCCGTCATGTCCAGCAAAGCGCCGTCATCCACCATTTCCTGTAACGGAACAAACTCTGTATTCACATAAAACAGGTCAGGCAGATCATCGCTGGCGTACAGCGCGCTCATTTTGGTTTTATATTCGCTGCTGGGAATGATCACCGGCTTTAACCGAACGCCGGTAATACGGGCCGCTTCATCCCAAGCAGGCATGTTTTCACTGATCGGAAGCGCAGGATTTTCAGCAATTCCAAAAGTAAAAGTGACCTCTTCCTCTGTCAGGCGGGAGGAAGTTTCTTCTGCCATCGCAGGGATGCAGAACACCGCCATGACCATCGCAAGAACCAGAGCAAGCAAACGTTTCATTTTGTTGTATACCTCCTATTATTATCTTTATCCAAAAAATATGTATGGACTTATCCCTTCAGCGAACCAATCATAACCCCCTTTTCAAAGTATTTGCTGATAAAGGGATAAATTAACAAAATGGGCAAGGTTGCCGCAATAATAACACCGTACTGAATGGAACGCTGTGCCACATTAAAGGCGTCGGCCCCCGTTGTAAGCTCCATGCTCAGACTTGTCATCTCCGTCATGCCGCTCAGTACCAGACTACGGACATAAAGCTGAATCGGATACATATTTTTATCGGTAAAGTACAGCATCGCGTGAACATAACCATTCCAATGCGCCACAGCATAGAACAGAACCATAGTAGCCAGAATGGGTTTGGAAAGAGGCAAAACAATCTTCCAAAGAATTTGCAGATCATTTGCTCCATCAATATAAGCGGATTCGTTCAATTCTACCGGGAGTCCCTGAAAAGAAGTACGCATAATAATCATATTAAAAACATTGATTGCGCCTGGAAGAACCACCGACCAATAAGTATTTAGCAAACCAAGCTTATTCACCAGAAGATAGGTCGGAATCATGCCGCCTGAAAAAAACATGGTGAAAGTTACAAAGCCAGTGATCACTTTGCCGCCGTAGAAGTCCCTTCGGGATAGCGGATAAGCGCATAACGTCGACATGAAAATGTTAATCGTGGTGCCCATAATCGTAATGATCGCCGTGTTTCGGTATGTGGTCAAAAAATAAGGATCTGTTAGAAACTGCCTGTAAACATCCAGATGAAACCCGACCGGCAAAAAGCGGACTTGTCCCGTCATTACTGCCGTAGAATTGCTAACAGAAACAATCATCATATAATAAATCGGATAAAGTACAAGCAACATCATGACGCACATCAGTACTATATTAAAAATATTAAAGGCTGTACTGGAACGTCCTTCGTGAATCTTATTGCTTTTCATGAAAACTCTCCTTTACCAAAGTCCGCTTTGTCCCAGCCGTTTGCTGATAGCGTTCGTGGAGCAGAGCATGAGCAAATTGATGACAGAGCTGAACAAGTCCACTGCCGCCGCATAGCTATATTGCGAGCCTTCCAATCCGCGCCGGTAAACATAAGTGGCAATAATATCGCTAACTTCATAAGTCGCCGCATTCTGCATCAACAGAACCTTGTCAAACGAAACGCCCATGATCTGTCCCATTTGAAGGATCAGCATGGTAACGACTGTCGGCAGGATCGAAGGAAAAGTAATATGTAGCATCTGCTTGATTCTTCCAGCCCCATCAATTCTAGCGGCTTCATACAACTGAACGTCAACCGCCGAAAGGGCCGAAATATAGATAATTGCGCTCCAGCCCATATTCTGCCACAGTTCCGATATAATATAGAGAGGACGAAAAGACGAAGTTTGCAGCAGAAAAGAAGTCCGGGTTCCGCCAAAAAAAGCGATAATGTCGTTCACAATGCCATCTTTGGAGCAAAACATCGTTAGCATGGAAACGACAACCACGACAGAAATAAAGTGAGGCAAATAGCTCACATTCTGTACCAGGCCCTTAAACCGTTTACTGGGAAGTTCATTAACCAGCAGGGCAAAAAGAATTGGCATGGGAAAAACGATCAAAATCTGCCATAAACTTAGTAAAAGAGTATTGCGTACCAGTCCCCAGAAGCTGGGATCAGAAAGGTATTTGGCAAAATGCGCCAGTCCAACCCATTCGCTCCCCCATATTCCCTTTCGAATCTTAAAATTCTCAAAGGCGATCATAACTCCATACATAGGAACGTACTTAAAGATAATGAAATAGATAACAGGCAGTGCAATCAAAATGTAAAGGTATCGGCAGCGATACATTTCTTTTTTCATACGGCCAGAGCGTCTGACAGCAGTCGGTTGAACAGAAAACATTCTATTTCCTCCTTTTTCCGCTTAAAATAAATTTTCAAAAATCCCCCTTGCCATCTTCTCCGGCACTTCGGCGGGGTGATTCTGCAGGAGTCTGGTCTGGCCCATGGCCTCTGCTGCCATGGCGGCGGCATCCTTCCTGCAAACGTCGTACCGATCCAGCGTGGGAATGGGAAGACGATGGATCATCGTACATAGCTCGGAAAAGTATGGAATCTGTTCTTCCGGCGCTTTTAGCGTAGCCCGCATCACCGGCTCAAATAACAGGCTGTTTGCCACGCCGTGAGGAACGCCCCGTTTTCCCAGCGAATAGGCCAAGGCGTGGACAGCCGTTGTTCCTGCGTGAGCCAAGGCCACCCCGCCAAAGAAACTGGCAAACAGCATCTGTTGCCTCGCTTCATCGTTGTCCCGCTCGTGTATCGTCTTGGGAAGCCATTCCCGAATCAGCTCGATCCCGGCCATGGACCATATCCGGCTGATGGGGCTGTGATTGCAGGAAATATAGGATTCCGCACAGTGGCACAGCGCGTCTACGCCCGTAAACGCCGCAATGGCGGGAGGCAGGGAACGGGTCAGAACCGGATCCAGTACAACCCTGTCCGGGAGACAGGCATCCGCAATCAGCGCGCATTTGATACCGGTCTGATCGTCAATAAACAGGCAATTGCGCGTAGCCTCGCTGCCTGTGCCCGCAGTGGTTGGCACAAGAATCAGTTCCACCTGCCGGGTCAACGACTGGCTGCCGATGCTTTCTTTGACGGTGGATTCGGTTTTTCCCAGTGCTGCGACCGTCTTCGCCACATCCAGCACGCTTCCGCCGCCCAAGCCGATCACGCGCTCCATGCGCAGCTTCCGAAAATACTCCAACGCCTGCTGAGCATCCGAAATTTTCGGTTCGCCCGTCGGAAGCAGATAAACTTCCGCAGGAGAAAGAAGCACCAGCGCCGTCCGAAACATTTCCGTTCCGGAAAGATTTTCATCTGAAATAAGGAGCGACTTCTTCCCTGAAGCGTTCATCTCCTCCAGTGCATTTGCGCCATAATGCACCCATGCCGGAAGACCGTTGTGGATCAGGCTCACGTTTGTTCCTCCTATCGAGCATTGAGATAATTTTCTTTCAATACACGGCTGATTTCATTGACGGTTTTTTCGTCTTCCGTCCAGAAAGGACGGCGGCACGGTCCAACCGGCTGTCCCAGCAGATTGGCGGCCAGCTTCACAATCGTATTGGGATTCCCCAGTCTGAACAGATTACGAATCGCCCGGATAGAATCCTGCGCCTTTTTCGCTTCCTCGAAACGGCCTTTTTTCCACAGCTCATAAATGGAAACCATCGTTTCAGGGAAAAGATTGGCAATGCCGCAAATGCCGCCTTTTCCTCCTGCCTGCAGCGTCCACAGCACCAGCGAGTCATTGCCGGACAATACCGTAAAATCATCCGGTGCAGCTTCTATGTACTGCAGGATCTGATCAAAATTGCCGCTGGAATCCTTAATGCCTGCAATGTTACCTGCCTGAGCCAGACGGCAAACCGTATCCACCGACAGGTTGACGCCGGTTCTGGCAGGAATGTTGTAGAGAAAAATCGGAATCTGCACGGCGTCCGCCACGGTCATAAAATGCCGGTAAAGTTCCTCCTGAGAAGCGACGGCAAACCATGGGCTGATGACGGAAAGAGCATTGGCCCCCAGCTTTTCCGCTTCCTTTGCCAGCGCTACGGAAGCGCTCGTGCTGACGCAGCCTGTTCCGGCCAGAACCGGAACCCGGCCGTTCGCCTGTTCCGCAACGCAGCGGATCACTTCCCGTTTTTCTTTCTCTTCCAGCGCATAGGCTTCTCCGTTGGTTCCAAGGCAGAACAAACCGTGAATTCCCGCTGCAATGAGGCGTTCTGTCTGGTGCTGGAGTTCCGGCAAATTGACCGCTTCCGCTGCGTCCATGGGCGTTACCATGGCGGCAATAATTCCCTGAATTTTCTGATTCATTGTGCAAACACTCCCATGCTGCATTTCCGGCAGACGTTTTTCACCACATCCAGTCCGCCGAAACTCCCGGATTTGGAAATGACAAACAGCGATCCATCGTCCCGAAAGACTTCCGAAACCACCACGCCGCTTTCGATCTCGCAGAGCGGTTCGATTCTTCGGGTCTTTAGCTCCCGCAGGACACAGGCAAGCGTATCGCCGCCGAAAACAAACAGTACGCCGCGAAAACCGGCATTGACAACGGAAGCGGCCGCTTTGCCCAGATTAGAGGCAATCCTTTCTGAGGCCTGAACGGCGTTCAGACCAGAACGCTCGGCTTCCTGATTCAGACGGGTGCACTCTTCTTCGCTGCGGATCACCTCCAGCAATACGCCGGAATGACGCTTCTCCATCACCTGCTGAACCAGAGCCTTGAAATTGGGCTCCGGGGCCAGAATATCCGAAAGCAAAATGGAGTGAAACCCTTTTTCTTCACAATAACGCAGCTGGTCAAGGCTGACCTTACTCGTACTTCCGGAAATGACCAGCAGCGGCTGATGCAGTGTGACTTCCGGCAATTTGCCGACAGGAATCTGCAGCTTATCCGGCAGATAGTGCGCCAATCCGGCGCAGCCCGCCATTAAACGAACTTCCGGAGTCATTTCCGCAGCCAAGCGTTTCATATCTTCATTGGTGGACGCATTTTTCAGGACGATGGCTCCTTCTGGCTGCCACTTTTCCACAACGGGCATTCGGGTCTGCTCCGCAATAATATCGGCAATGCGGTCATGACGGACAGGATTAAAAAGGTCTTCTCCAAACACGCTTTCGGATACGGGTTTGCCATCTACATACAGCGCGCCGTCTACCACCGTTCGCCCGGTTTTAGGGTAGGCAGGCACAAAATAGACGCTGCTTTTCCAGCAGTCCGCAGCCGCCGCCAACGCCGCCCCCACGTTTCCGCGCATTCCAGAATCCGTTTTGATATATAAATAGGGGACATTTTTCTGCCGCAGCTTCTCAGCCGCGCGATAAACCCTCCGGTATACATCCGTCGGCGGCAAATGCCTCGTTTGCAAATCCATGGTTAATACTTCGCAATTATCCGGCATGGACGTCCAGGGCTGGTCTACACTGGTCAGAACGGTAGAAATTCCCTGTGAAGAAAACTGAACCGACGTGTCCAAGGCCCCAGTAAAATCGTCTGCTAAAATAGCCAGTTTCATGTCACACTACTCTTTCTTTTGGTAATAAGGGGCCATCTGCGCCGCCAGTTGAAGCGCTTCCACCATGCTTGCTTCGTTGGCCAGATTTTTGCCTGCCTTATCAAAGGCGGTGCCGTGATCCACCGAGGTGCGGAGAATCGGCAGACCGATGGTCGTATTGATGCCGCTCATAGAGGTAAAACGCCCCGTGGCCGCATCCAACTGGAAGCCCACTACTTTGAGCGGGATGTGGCCCTGATCATGATACATGGCCACCACAATATCATATTGGCCCGCCAGTGCCTTGACGAAAACCGTATCCGGCGGAATGGGGCCTTCCACGGGAATTCCCCTTTCCTTTGCGTCCTGAATCGCCGGGGAAATGGCTTCCGCTTCTTCCGTGCCAAACAGGCCGTTTTCAGAGCAATGAGCGTTCAGCCCTGCCACGCCGATCGTGTAATGCTCCAGTCCCATCATTCGCATAGCCTGATCCGCCAGTCCAATGACCTCGCCTACCCGTTCCCGTGTGATCAGGTCGCAGGCCTTTCGCATGGAAACGTGTGTCGTGCAATGAATGACCCGCAGTTTCCCGCTCATCAAAAGCATGGCGTAATGAGGCGTATGAGTATAATCGGCAAAAATTTCCGTATGGCCGGAATAATAATGCCCGGCCAAATGCAGCGCTTCTTTGTTGATAGGCGCGGTTACAACCCCGGCCACGCGGCCTGCCTGAGCATACTCGATTGCCTTCACAACATATTGAAAGGCAGCTTCGCCGCAGGCGGCGCTGACCTGACCATACTGATATTTCTCCGGCGCCAGCGCATGTAAATCAACGCATTCGATCGTGCCAGGCTCCCCGACGGCTTCCTCCGGCTTGCCGATAGAACGAATCGTCCGATTGAATCCGGAAAAGCGAAGAGCGTCTTCCAGAACATATGCGTCCCCTACCACAATGGGAATACATTTGTCCCAAAGGTCGCGGTATTGCAGCGCTTTTACCGTTACTTCCGGACCGATTCCGGCCGGATCCCCCATGGTAATGGCTAACACTGGTTTCTTCATGCTTGCGCCATCCTCTTCTGTCTTTCAGGTTGTCATCATCATAACGAAAACAGTTTCATTTGAAAACAATTCAAATCAGATAATTTGTTTTATTTTGAAACATTCATTTGTTTCTATTGCGTTTTTTCGCAAGTTCATTTATAATCGTTTTAATATGAAACAATCGGAGGTTGCTATGCTTCGAATTCTTGCGATCGCCCCCAACGAAGGTTTGGCTCTTTCCATTCGGGAGATCAGCCAGCATCGTCCTCTTATTCAGACCACGGTACGAACCGGCGACCTTGCCGAGGCTCTGGAGATCATTCAGTCCATTCCCGAAGAAAGCTACGATGTGCTCCTTTCCCGCGGCGGAACAGCGCGGCTTTTAGCCCAAAACTGTCAGAAGCCCGTTGTGGAAATCCATTCCAGCATCTATGATTTGCTTCGTACCATCCGATTGGTAGGCAGCTACGGCGATCGCTTTGCCGTAGTAGGTTTTCAGAATACCACCCGAAACATCGAGACCATTCTGGAGCTGGTGCAGCGGCCCGTCAAAGTCATTACCATCACCAACGAAACAGAAGCTGCCGCCTGTTTGGAAAAATTAAAGGCAGAGGATTACTCCGTCATTATCGGCGACACGGTGGCCGTTCGTCAGGCTCACGCGCTGCATATGAACGGGATTCTGATTTCGTCCGGCGTCGAATCCATCGAAGCGGCCTTTGACGAGGCAGAAACTCTTTTCCGGCACCTTGACCGCCTTTCGCAGGAAAATCAAATGCGGCACAATCTTCTGGCCCAGCAGGACATTTCCTATCTGGTTCTTGGAGAAAAGCAGCAAACGCTTTGCAGCAGCGGGCTGTTTCAGGAAGAAATTTTCCGTCAGAAGGCAGCCGTCCTGTATCGCAGAACCTTAGAGAACGGCGCGAACGTTTCCCTCCGCCGTATCAACGGACGGACGTATGAAATTTGTTCCGCTCCCGCTGCTTATTTGAATCAATCCTGTGTCCAGATGACCATGACGGAAAAAGCCTCTGTCTGGAACAGCGTTGCCCTGCAATATGAAGAAGCCGATGAAATGGCCGACTTTCATGATAATATTGGAGCCATGCAGGAAATCATTCAGCAAGCGGGCAAAACGATTTCCAGCATAACGCCCTCTTTCATTCTGGCTGAAGAAGGCTGCGATCTGTCCGCCCTGATCACGGCGCTTACTCAGGCTGATTTTTTCCGGTGCTGGCCGCAGCTTATGCTTGACTGCGCGCAAATATCCGATTCTTCATGGCATACGCTGCTAAAAAAAGAACATTCTCCCCTCAATGAAAACCATCGGATTTTGATTGTCGAGCATCCCGAAAAACTTTCTGCTGCTCAGCAGCAGCAATGGCTGGAATATATCCACGTATCCCGTCTTCATACCCGCTGCAAGCTCATCTACACACTTTCTCCCGCGGCGCAGGAAACGCTCATTTGGCGTTCTTTGCTGACAAGCAATTGCTTCACTTTCCGGGTTCCCCCTCTGCGCGAACGAAAAGATGAGCTTCCCATACTGGCCAGCTTGCTGGTTGGGCACTTCAACTACCGCTTCTCCCGGCAAATCATCGGCTTTGACCCTGACGCCATGAAGGCGCTGACCCAATATCCCTGGCCCGGCAACAGCGCGCAATTCTATCGTGTCCTTCAGCAGCTCTCCGCCACCTGCAACGGCGGCACGGTTTCCAGCGACGCCGTTTATACCGCGCTTGCCGATGAAAAAAGGTTCTATGCCGCGCCTTTGCCGGATAAAATTCCGCAAGGAACCTTGGAGGAAATGACCAGACAAATCGTCTGGAACGTTCTGAGCGAAGAAAAAATGAACAAAACGAAAGCAGCCCAGCGGCTTGGCATTGGCCGTACCACGCTCTGGCGTATTCTCGCCGGGAGTGATTTTCCGGCGAACCAATCAAAATAATACGCCTCTCGGCGTTCGGCAGCGGAAAAACGTCAAACGGAAAAGCATTGTCCCTCTCGATTTACTCAGCGCCGACTCCCCCCAACGGTTCTAAATGTCCTTTTGGCTTTCGGAAAAAAACCGTTGTTTGCAGTCCGTAGGAGAAATTCCGAAATGCTTGGAAAAAGCCCGGCTGAAATAAAGCGGATCCTGATAGCCGCAGACAAACGCCACTTCCTGAACCGTCATGTCGCCCGTCTGCAGAAGTGTCTGTGCACGCTCCATCCGAATGCGGATCAGGTAGGCATAGGGGGTCATCCCTGTACACATCCGAAAAAGATGGATGAAGTGATACTTGCTCAGGCCGCAGTGGGCCGCCAGTTCTTCGGTTTGAAGCGGCTCAAAATAGTGGCGGTTCATATAGTCCATAACGGAAAGCATTTTCTGCCTGCCCGAATCGGCCGGGGAGCTTTTTCGCTGTGCCATCTGCCGCCCAAACAAAGCCATTGCCTGCCGAAACTGGGATTCCAGCATGATCCGATACATGGGCTCCCGGTGCAGCATTTCACCGGCCATGGACTTCAACAGTGCCTCGGCCGCCGGGCACAGGCCCGGTGAGAAAAGATTTCCATGCCCCATGCCGCACTCTTCCAGCAGCGCTGCGGCCTCCGTGCCGGAAAAATGCACCCAGCGGCAGAGCATGGGCACCTGAGAGTAGGTTCGATAAAACTGAGGAACCTGCGGACGATACAGCACGATTTTTCCTTCCCCCACCGTCTGCCATTCCCCGTCCAGAAGATAATCCGCATGGCCGGATACCATGTATAAAAGCTGATAGTCCAATCGTCCGGAAGGGCGGCGCACCAGCACGTCTTCCTCGGTGGAGCGTCCGCCCCGGCGAGTGGTATTGATGCCGCAGCTGTTGATCTGCAGCGGCACATTGGCAGCAACATTTGTCACATCGCGTTCACTGTCATAAATAACGTACACAGCCTATTCCCCCTCGGCTACAGCATAGAAAAACCAGGATGAAAAGTCAAGCCATACAGCAATATTTTCCATGCATTCGCAAGATATGCTATCGCTTCCGCCCGGGCCGCCTGCTATAATCAAACCACCAGCTGGAAAAAATCGGCAAAGGAGTTGGCCCCATGAAGAAATTCGCTTTTATCGGTGCTGGAAGCTATATCTTTACCCGGAATCTGGTGCGGGATCTGTTTACTTTTCCGGCCTTTGAGGATTGCCACATCGCCCTGATGGACATCAATCCCCTGCGGCTGGAAAAGATCACCGCCTGCGTGAACAAAATCAACGCGGCCTTCGGCAACAAGGCGACGGTTACTTCCACCATGAACCGGGCGGAAGCGCTGGAAGGTGCGGACGGCGTGGTCTGCACCGTGTTCAACGGCGACATCGACATCTGGCGCTATGACATCGAGATTCCCAAGGAGTACGGCGTGGACATCAACGTGGGCGATACCCGCAGCGTGTCCGGCATCTTCCGGGCCCTGCGCAATATTCCCCTGATGCTGGACATCTGCCGCGACATCGAAAAGTACTGCCCCAAGGCCGTGTTCCTGAACTACACCAATCCCATGAGCATGCTCTGCAAGGCCATGCAGGCCAACACCAAAGTCGAAGTGACCGGCCTGTGCCACAGCGTTCAGGGGACGGCCAAGATGCTGGCGGAATGGATCGGCGCTCAGCCCGAAGACATGACCTACACCTGCGCGGGCGTGAATCATCAGGCCTTCTATATCGACCTGCACTGCAAGGGCGAGGACGCTTATCCTCTGCTGCGCAAGGCGCTGGAAAACCCTGAGATCTGGAACAAGGAGCAGGTGCGCAACGAAATGTTCCGCCATCTGGACTACTACCCCACCGAATCCAGCGGCCACAACAGCGAATACAACGCATGGTTCCGCAAGCGGCCTGACCTGATTGAGAAATACTGCACCCACGGCACCGGCTGGAATCCCGGCGAATACGCCTATTCTCTGAACCTGCGTCTGGAACGGGAGAAGACCTGGGTAAAGGAACTGGATCAGTGGATCAACGAAGAAGAGGTGGACAAGAACCACAGCGGCGAGTATGCCTCCAACATCTTCAACGCCCGCTTCGGCGACGGCAAGCTGTTCAAGTTCAACGGCAATGTGCTGAACAGGCACCTGATCGACAATCTGCCTGAAAACAGCTGCGTGGAAGTGCCGGTGCTGGCTTCTCAATACGGCATGGAGCCGATCCACGTCGGGCCGCTGCCGGATCATCTGGCCATTCTGGTAGGCACCACCGCCCGCATTGAGGATATGGTGGCCGAAGCCGCCGTGACCGGCGACCGCCGCAAGGTTTTCCAGGCGGTGTGCATGGATCCGCTGTGCAGCGCGGTCTGCTCCCTGCAGGAGATCAAGGAAATGACGGATGCGCTGTTTGAGAAGAACAAAGATTACCTGCCCGCCTTTCATCGGTCCTGATCGGACGTACCAACGCCGCTTCCTTTCTTCGTGAAGGAAGCGGCGTTCAGTCTGTCGAAAAACCTCATGTTGGCCGCCCACGCCCGCAAACAGCGCTACGCTGGTTTGCGGGGTTGCGGGGAAAGTGCTGCGGCACAAGGGTTAGGGGCTCCGCCCCTATAACCCCGGCAGGAGGCAGTGCCTCCTGCACCTCCACTTTTTTGACACTCTGCAACGCCGCTTCCTTTCTTCGTGAAGGAAGCGGCGTTTTGGTACAAAAGCCTATAGAAAAGCCCGTCCCATTTGCCTTTCATCAGCGAACAGGACGGGCCCTGTTTAGTCCAGCCGTTCAAAATGAGGAATATCATCCAGCGTGACGGGCAGCGTCACCTTGCAGCCGCCCTGAAGTGTTTCGCCCTTCCAGCTCTTCCAGCGGCCTTCCGGCAGCCAGACTGTCTTTTCCGCCGCGCCCTTTTCCAGCACCGGAGCAGCCAGCAGTCGGTCGCCCAGCATGAACTGTGTGCTGACGCTTTCGAAGCCCTGTCCCGGGAAGGCATAGGCCATGTGCCGGGTGATGGGTTCGCCGGTCTGCGCGGCGTTTTGCGCCAGTCGGTAGAAGGTTTCGCCGAGAGAAGCGTGCAGCTTCAGCGCTTTGACCACCCGGGCGGCGTTTTCTTCGTTCAGCACCCGCCACGGTGAAACGGACATCTGCATCATTCCCATGAAGACATTGGCCTGCGCCCAGCGGACAAACAATTCTTCGTCCATCTTCTGGCCCTTGTTGAAGCAATCCAGAATGCCCCCGCCCACCATATCCGGGCAGCAATAGGCGTAGCCCAGCAAGCCCTGCAGCAGCGTATGGGGAATCAGCGTATTCAGTCCGAAATCGTTCCAGCTGTGATACTTATCGTGAAGCCGGGCCACAATGGGCTGGCCGCCGAACTTCCACGCCGCGCGGAACTCGTTCAGGCTGTAGTGAGAGCCCACCTCGTTGAATACTGCCGTCTGTTCCCGGGCCAGCATAGGCACATGGGAACGGTCGCTGTCCTGAAAGAAATATACGTCCCCGGCGTCGAACTTATAGCCGTCCACGCCGTAGCAGTCCATCAGCCGGTGCAGCTCTCCATGATACCATTCCGCTGGCTCCGGATTGCTCAGATCCAGCACGGCGCTGTAACCGCTCCACCACTTCCGGATGGCGATTTCGCCGTCTTTGTCCAGCAGCAGATAGCCCTTGTCCCGCAGCCGCTTATAATGGGTTCCGGCGCTGCCCACAATGGGAGAAGTCCAGATCATGACTCCGAAGCCCATTCGGTGCAGCTCGTACATCAGATAGGCCGGGTCGGGAATCTTGCCCTTGTGGAATTCGAAAACGCCGTAATCCTCCTGCCAGCCGCCGTCGATCATCAGAATCCCGGCAGGCAGGCCGTGCGCCAGAATGCCCCGGGCGTAGCGGAGAATATTCTCCGTAGTCTGATCCGTGCCCAGCTCGATCCACGTATTATACTGGGGCTGGGTGAAAAAGCGCCGGTCCGGCAGGGTTCCCGTAAAGGGAAAATGCGCCCGGCAGGCGGCCAGATAAGCGCCCCGCAGGTCGCCGAAGCCTTCTTCCAGCAGGATTTCTCCCGTGCCGCGGCATTCCACCCTCCCGGCCTTTGCTTCCAGCACAAAGGGGCGTTCGCTCCAAAGATACCGTCCCATGGAGGACACATACAGAGGGGCGAACTGATCGTTCTCCCGCCCGCGATCAGGATCCAGCGTTAAAACGCTCTGGGCCGTCAGGGGCATTTCATGGCCCGCATGGACGCTTCCGCCCCACCACGCTTCCCCCGGAAGCATGGAAAAACCGAGCTGTTTCATCATTTTCTCTTATCCTTTCAAACCGGTCGTGGCAACGCCTTCTACCAGGTATTTTTGGAAACAGATAAAAATCAGCAAAACCGGCACCAGCGACAGGGTGCTCATGGCGAAAAGCCCCGTCCAGTCCGTGGCGACCGTAGGGTCGGCGAACATTTTCAGTGCAATGGAGACCGTGTATTTCTTCGGCTTGCTCAGATAGATCAAGGGGCCGAAGAAATCCTGCCACGTCCAGTAGAAGGAGAAAATCGCCGAGGTAATCAGCGAGGGAACCGACAGGGGCAGCAGCACGCTCAGATAGGTGCGGAACCAGCCGCAGCCGTCGATTTTCGCCGCTTCATCCAGCTCGGAGGGCACGCCCCGCATGAACTGCATGTTCAGGAAGATAAAGAACGCGGAGCCGCAGAACTGCGGAATAATCAGCGGCAGATAGGTATTCAGCCAGCCGAGGGATTTGAACACCATATACTGCGGCACCACCAGCACCTGACTGGGCAGCAGCATGGTTCCCATCAGCAGAGCAAACCAGAGGTTTTTCTTTTTGAAGGGAATTCGTGCAAAGCCAAAGGCCACCAGCGAGGAGGACGCGACCGCGCCAATGGTGGAAAGGATCGTCACGAAAGCAGAATTGGAGAAATACGTGGCGTAGGTATAGCGTCCGCTCCCCTGCCAGCCCTTGACGTAGTTTTCCCAATGGGGCGGATTGGCGATCAGGCTGTGCGCCTGAGTGAAAATCTGGCTGTTTTCCTTCAGCGAGCTGGCGATCATCCACGCCAGCGGATAGATCATAACGATGGAAAGCAGAATGACCGGGATATGAAAGGCCAGCGCTTTCCGGACTTTTTTGCCGTTCATCAGGTCAGTCTCCCTTCGATTCATAGTGTACCCAGCTCTCAGAGGAGCGGAACACGAAAATGGATACCACGCCGATAATGCACAGAAGCACCCAGCTCAGCGCGCAGGCATAGCCCATCTTGTAATACTGGAAGGACTGCCGGTAGATGTAAAGGGCGTACACCAGCGTTTTGTCGAAGGGGCCGCCGTTGGTAATGACCATGCTCTCGGTAAAGGTCTTGAACGCAGTGATGATGCCCATCAGAAGGTTAAAGAAGATCACCGGGGACAGCATGGGCAGCGTAATTTTGAAAAAGCGCTGGGGCGCGCTGGCGCCGTCGATCAGCGCCGCCTCATAGTAGCTTTCCGGAATCTGCTTGATGCCGGAAACGAAGATCAGCATGGAGGAACCGAACTGCCACACGCCCAGCAGCACCAGCACATACAGCGCCGTGCCCGGCTCGCCCACCCAGGAGCGGGTCACGTTGAGGCCGACGGCCTGCAGAAGGGAATTCAGCGCGCCGTCCGCACCGAACAGCTTGCCCCAGATAATCGCAATCGCCACGCTCCCGCCCAGCAGGGAGGGCACATAAAACAGCGTGCGATAGATTCCGATGCCCTTATGGTTGCGCGTCGCCAAAATCATGGCGATCAGCAGCGAAAACGCCAGTCGGAAGGGCACCAGCAGCAGCACATACTTGAAGGTGACTCCCAGAGAGGTGTAGAAAACCGGATCGGAAAACATCGTCCGGAAATTTTCAAGGCCAATAAACTCCGGCGCTCCAAAGCCGTCGTATTTGGTGAAGGCCAGATACAGAGACGCCAGCATGGGAAACAGGGTGAAAACAAAGAAGCCAAACAGCCAGGGGGCGATAAAAAGATAACCGGCCCGGTTGTCTGCGATCGCCTGACGATTTTTCGCCTTGCGCCGGGTGCATGGTATTGCCGTCATGATGATTACCTGCCCTTGATGAACCGACGGCCGCGCGCTGCGCGGCCGGTGCGGTCTGATTTTGGGGAAAGCCGCCCCCGAAAGGCGTCCTTCGGGGGCGGCGGGAAACCCTTACTGGTTCAGCGCCTTCTCCGCAAAGGCGAACAGATCGTCCGCAGCCTGCTCGGGCGTAGACTGGCCGAACAGCACCAGTTGGATCTGCTTGTTGAACTCGTCGGCCACTTCGCTGTTGGCGGCGGGGTCGGGCGCAAAGATCTTGGAGGAGAACTCAGGCAGCACATTGGAAATGTAATTGAACACGCGCTGGGTGGTATCGTCCAGATTTTCCGCAACCTTGTTGGCGGCTTCGGTGTTGATCGGCACGCCGCGGCGGCCGGCCAGGAACACGTTCGCGTCCATATCGTTGATCCAGTAGTTGATGAAGGCCGCAGCCGCATCCACGTTTTCGGAGGTCACAGGCACGCTGAAGAGCTGAGAGGGCTTGATATACATGCCCTTGCCGGAAGCGCTGCCGGGCAGGATGTTCAGGTTCAGGCCGCCGAACTCGCCCTTGAGCAGGTTGTCATAGGTGGTGTAGGTGTCGGTCCAGTCGAAGATCATGGCCGCTTCGCCCTTGGCGAAGGAACGATCCTCGTTGGAGATGTTGGTGGTCATCACGGAGACGTTATCGGTAGCACCGGCGTCGTGAAGGCGCTTCATCATGGCGAAATGATCCGCCAGCAGCTGCTTGTCAAAGCCGAGGGACTTCTGATCGTCGCTGTAGAGATCCTGACCGTTGCTGCGGGCGCGGATACGGAAAACGTTCATATCGAAGCCGGGCAGGCAAACAGCAATTTTGCCGGTCTTTTCGGTGTATTCCAGGCAGAACTTTTCGAAATCCTCCCAAGTCGCGTCCTGAGGCAGCAGTTCCATCCCGGCGTCCTTGATGAGCTTTTCATTCTGGATGAAGCAGAATGCATTGGAGCCGATGTTGATGCCGTAGAGCTTGCCGTCAAACATGCCGCTGGACAGCGCGCTGTCGCTGACCTTGCTCAGGTCGATCTTACCGGCTTCCACCAGCTCGTTCAGGTCCATCAGCAGGCCCTTGTCCACATAAGCCTGAATGCGGGAGTAGTCCTGCCGGATCACATCGGGCAGATCGCTGGCCGCGGCCAACGTGTTCATCTTGACCCAGTAGTCGTTCCAGCCCAGATATTCGGCCTCGTACTCAATGCCGGTGGCCTTGGTGAACATATCGCAAAGCTCCAGCTGGAAGGCATTGGAGACTTCGGAACCCCACCATGCGATGCGCAGGGGCTCGTCCGCCGCCAGCGCGGACGCGCTCACGCCGCACAGCAGCATCAGAGTCAGAAGAATAGAAAGCAGTTTTTTCATGAATCGATTCCTCCTTGCAGATTTTGTCTTGCCAGGTTTCCTTCCCGGCGTTTATCCTGAGTATATCGGAACCGATTGGGGAACGCTACCGGACAAAATGACCTAAAACACCGAAAAAGTGACTTCGAGCGTTCATTCGCGCTTTTACGCTTTTCGCTTTTACGATCCTTCTTTTCCGCTTTGCCCCGCCCGGAATTTGCCCGGCGTAACGCCCACCGATTTCCGAAAAACCTCGATAAAATATTTGGCGTCCCCGCCGAAGCCGACGCGCTCGGCCACTTCGCCGATGGAAAGCTCCGGCTGACCTGTCAGCAGGGTTTGAGCCGCCTGAATCCGGCAGGCTGTGAGATAGCTGGAAAATTTCTGCCCGGTGCGCTTCTGAAACAGTCGGCTCACATAGGTTTCATTCATAAAGAGAAAATTGGCGCACAGGCTTTTCAGGGAAAGCTTGGGGTCGGAGAACTCCTCCGCCACCAGCGAAAGCACCCGCGCCACGATCTCGCCGTACCGGCGGTGATCGTCTTCCTCCTCCTGCGGCTGAACGGCCAGCACCCGCTCCAGCGTGCGCTTCAGCTCCGGCGCCTGCACCGGCTTGAGCACGTAGTCCGCCGCGCCCAGCCGCAGCGCCTCTCTCACGTAATCGAAATCCTGATAGCCGGAAAGAATGATAAACTTCGCCTGCGTCTTTCCCTGCAGGCTGGCGATCATTTCCAGCCCATTTTTTCCGGGCATGACCACATCCGTAATCACCACGTCCGGCTGATGGGTCAGAATCAGCCGCTCCCCCTCGCTGCCGTCCCTTGCCTGAGCCACCAGCTGAAGGCCCAGCAGGGAATAATCCACCAGCGTTTCCAGCTTCTGACGCATCAGCTCCTCGTCATCCACGATCATCAGCTTTTTCATCGCCCAGCACCTCCTTGGCCATCATGGGAATCCCGGCGGGGATCATGACGGAAATATTCGTCCAGCAGTTTTCACGGCTTCGGATGCGGATTCCCATGCTGTCCCCATAGGTATAATAGAGCCGCCGGGCCACGTTGTGGAGCCCGTGAATATCTGCCTGCGTAAAGTTTTCCGGATGTTCGAAGGCTGCCGCCTGCTCTTTGGGGAAGCCGACGCCGTTATCCCATACGGAGATCGAAAGCCGCTGTCCCCTTCTGCGGAGCCGCACCCGGATCCGGCAGACGCCCACCTTCTTTTCCAGCCCATACTTTACAGCGTTTTCCACCAGCGGCTGAAGGATCATTTTCGGCATCAGCACCCCGCCGTCCTCCGCCCGATAGTCAATCAGAGCGTCCAGCCGGTTTTCGTAGCGGATGCGGTAAATTTTCAGGTACTCCTGCACCAGCAGCACCTCGTCGTCCAGCGAGACGTGGGTATCCCATCGGAAAGAGGCCCTCATGAAGCGGGCCAGCGCCATGGTCATCTGAGCGATTTTCCGATTATGGCTGGACTGGGCCAGCGCGGTGATGCTATCCAGCGTATTATAGAGAAAATGCGGATGAATCTGCGCCTGCAGCATCTTGACCTGCGCCTGCGTCACGGACAGTTGCTTGCGCAGGTTCCGATTGACCAGATGATCGATCTGCCCCAGCAATGCCCGAAACCGCAGCGCCAGCGTACCCACTTCGTCCTGCTCGGCCAGCAGACTGTCGTCGAATTTGGCCAGAAAATCGTTGTCCTTCGTTTCCCGAACAATAGCGGTCAGCCGGTTAAGCCGCTTGAAGATACGGTTGGAAAGCCTTGCGCTGGTAAAAATAATAGCAATCAGGATCAGCGTCACGCCCATCGCCACGGCCATCTGTGTGCGATGCAGCACATTGGTGACCTGATCGTATGAGGACAGCGTAACAAACCGCAGCCTCTTGGCCGAAGGCTGGGACGCGGTGATAAAATACCGGCTTCCCGCCAGTGTTTGAACGGCGTACCCTTCCTCCGGCTGCCGCAGATCGGCCAGCATTTCGTCCGTCACCAGACTGCCCTGATAAAGAAGCTGATCGTTCAAATAAATCAGCGTGCTTTCTCCGGAGCTGTCGTGAAGGATATTGGCGCTGGCCAGCATTTCCCGCGTATCGACCAGCAGGGCCAAAAAGCCGATGGGCTCCAGCGTGACCACCTTAGCCTTTCGAATCGTCCGGCACAGCGCCAGCGACGGCTTTTCTCGATCGATGATCCGCCACGAGATGCTGCCGTCCTGAGGATCGGATTCCATCAGCTCGTAAAGCTGTTCCCGAAAAGGCTCAATCAAAAGAATGCTGCCGTAGCTATGGAGGGAGCGCTGCCGGTCCATCAGGGCAATCAAATGCACATAGCTGGGCCGGTTGAATGACAGGCTGATAACCGCGTCCACCAGTTCATGCTGGGTCTGAACCAGTGCGGACGACTCCGGCTCCTGCGCGATCAGGGTCAGCGATTCCTGCACCTGCGCGTTCTGAAAGACCTCCATGGATAAAGCCTCTACCCGTTCCATTGCGCTTTCCAGCAGATAGGTCAGGCAATGATTGACGTCCTCATGCTTTAATAAAAGCTGCTCGTTGCAGGTTTTCACCATGATTTCCAGAGCGCCCCAGCTCAAAACCAGACAGGCCGTCAGGCAAAGCAGCAGCATTAACCGTACCTTTCCGTGAATGGTATGAGGGTGCAAGGGTTTCATGGCTTTCCTCCCGTGTATCGTGCGGAACATCCGAATTTTAGTCAGATGATAGCATATTTGGCCGATTCTTTCAACGGGAGGAATGGCTTTTTCTTGGATCATAGTGTAGAGCTACAATACATATTGGACAGTAAGGGCAAAAGAAAGAGACCGGAGGACTCCATGTGGTATAGTAGAGTTGACACAAACCAACCGAAAGGA